>JBPCTA010000545.1:0-6456 GCA_051006595.1 Pirellulales bacterium | reverse complement strand
GGCGCACCCTCTCCTGGAGATTCGTCCCACGAAACGGACGGCGGTGCTCGTGCTGTCCGGCAACCGCGGCCTCTGCGGCGGCTACAACTCCAACGTCGTCCGGCAGTCGGTGGCGCTGCTCGGCCAGTGGAAGAGCGAGCGGGTCGCGACGAACGTGGCCGTGTCGGGCAAGCGGGGCATCTCCGCCCTTCGCTTCCGGGGCGTCGATCTGGCCGAGCGTTATACCTCGTTCGAAGACAAGCCCGAGTTCGCCGCGGTGGCACCGATCGGCAAGGCTTATCTGGAGGCGTATTCCTCCGGCGCCATCGACCGGCTCGACGTGGTGTACACCCGGTTTCATTCGATCGCCAAGCAGGAAGCGATCACCGAGACCCTCCTGCCGCTGGCCCCGCCGCAGGCGGCCGACGGCGGCCAACAGACGGCGAAACTGGCCTCCGACGAATACGACTTCTATCCGTCGGCCTCGAGCATCCTCGAAGAGATTCTCCCGGCCAGCTTTCTCTCCCGGCTCTTCAAGTGCTTCCTCGATGCGGCCGTGAGCGAGCAAGTGGCCCGAATGGTGGCCATGAAGGCGGCCACGGAAAACGCCGGCGGCCTGATCAAGAGCCTCTCGCGGCAGTACAACCGCGCCCGTCAGTCGCAGATCACGGGCGAGATCATGGAGATCCTCGGTGGCGTCGAGGCGCTCAAGAAGTAGCACGCCAACACATTCAACCTCTCACCCCCACAGCTGATTTCAACAGGCAGACAGGAATCGACATGGCTACCGCAACCAAGGCCCACGGCAGGATCACGCAGGTCATCGGCTCGACGTTCGACGTGGAGTTTCCCGAGAACTCGATCCCCCCCATCTACAACGCCGTCCGTATCGACAGTGACAAAAAGGGGGTCGAACTCCACCTGGCCGGCGAGGTGCAGCAGCATCTCGGCGGCGGCAAGGTGCGGTGCGTGGCGCTCGGCTCAACCGACGGTCTGATCCGCGGCGAAACCGTGGTGGACACCGGCTCGCCCCTCTCCGTGCCCGTGGGGCCGGCCACGCTCGGCCGCGTGTTCAACCTGCTCGGCGATCCGATCGACAGCCGCGGGCCCGTCGATGCCAAGGAGCGGTGGCCGATCCACCGCGATCCGCCCCCCGTGACGGAACTCACCACGAAGACCGAGCTCTTCGAAACGGGCATCAAGGTGATCGACCTGCTCACGCCGTTCGTCCGCGGCGGCAAGGCCGGCCTCTTTGGCGGTGCCGGTCTCGGCAAGACGGTGATCCTCACCGAGCTCATCGCCCGCATCGCCACCAGCGCCCAGGGCGGCTACTCCGTGTTTGCCGGCGTCGGCGAGCGGACCCGCGAAGGCACCGACCTCTGGCTCGAAATGCAAGAGGCCAAGATTGGCGACACGGGCCGCAGCGTGATCGACCAGACCTGCATGGTGTTCGGCCAGATGAACGAGCCGCCAGGGGCCCGTCTTCGCGTCGCGCTCTCCGCGCTGACGATGGCCGAGTATTTCCGCGACACGGCCGCGGCCGGGGCCGACACGCTTCTCTTCGTGGACAACATCTTCCGGTTCTCGCAGGCCGGCAGCGAGGTGAGCGCCCTCCTCGGCCGTATGCCGAGCGCCGTGGGCTACCAGCCGACGCTCGCCACCGAGATGGGCGCGCTGCAGGAGCGGATCACGAGCACCACGAAGGGGGCCATCACTTCCGTACAGGCCGTTTACGTGCCGGCCGACGACCCGACCGACCCCGCCCCGGCGACGGCGTTCGGCAATCTCGACGCCTTCCTCTATCTGGAGCGGTCGATCTCGGAAAAGGGCATCTACCCGGCCGTGGATCCGCTCGCCTCGTCGAGCCGGATTCTCGACCCGCAATACGTGGGCGAGCGGCACTACAAGATCGCCCGTCGTGTGCAGCGAACGTTGCAGCGATACCGCGAGCTCCAGGACATCATCGCCATCCTCGGCGTCGATGAGCTCTCCGAAGAGGACAAGCTCGTCGTGCACCGGGCCCGCCGAATGGAGCGGTTCCTGTCGCAGCCGTTCCTCGTGGCCGAGGTGTTCACCGGCAAGAAGGGCGAGAAGACGAGCCTGGCCGACACGATTCGCTCCTTCGAGGAGATCGCTGACGGCAAGTGGGATCACCTGCCCGAGCAGGCCTTCATGTATGTCGGACCGATCGAGCAGGCCGAGGAACAGGCCAAGAAGATGGCCGCCAAGACCTGATGACAACGCCCGCCCACCGCTGACGGAACCCCGCGAACATGGCAGACACGAAACAGTCCGGATCCTCGGTGCGGTGCGTGGTCGTCACGCCCGAGCAGACGACCCTCGATACCCCGGCGCGATCGGTCACCCTGCCGCTCGACGATGGGCTTCGCGGCGTTGGTCGCGGCCACTCGCCCTTCATCGGCCGACTCGGCGCCGGCGAGGTGCGGATCATCGGCGAGCAGGGCGGGCCGGCCGATGCAGTCCGCAGCCTGTTCGTCGAGGGAGGTTTCGTGGAGGTTGGCCACGATGCGGTTACGGTGATCACCCAGCGGGCGATTCCGGCGGAAAAGATCGACGCCTCGGCGGCGCGCGGCGACCTCGAACGGGTCACGGCCGAGCGGGCCGTGGGCGACGAGGCGATCGATGCCAAGATGCGGGCCGAAGCAGCCGCTCGAGCCCTCGTGCGGACCGCCGGCCGTGGCCGCTGAGTGACCGAACAGCGGGGACGCCTCACGGAAAGAGCCCGCGGCCTCACGGGCATGAACTCAACGAGGGACTGCCCGTGCCCAGGAGCAGGCGTATGAAGCCAAGCGCAGGCAGGATGCCGAAGCGCCGGCGGCATCCGAGTGAGAGGAGCCCAGGATGGGCGCAACGAACGTCCGGCAACGGGGCACGGGCAGTCCCGAGCCGCGCCAACGCCAGTAGAAGCCCTTTCAGTCGCCGACAGGCCTGTCGGCGGAAGGATTCAGGACGAGGGCTCCGATCTTGATCGCATTCTGCTTCTCACGAACGAGCTCCAGCACCTCGGGCGGAAGCCGATCCGCCCAGCCGTGCCACGGCGCCAGGACGGCCCCGCCGCGGGAGAGCGACGAGAAGTCGTGGAGGCTCTCGCCCCGAATCATTCCGGCGGCAGACTGCTTGGCCACGTGGTCGATCAGCGGCGTCATGCTCCAGACCGGGCCGGTGAGCACGGTGTCAACGCCCTCGGCGGTCTGATCCACAAGGTTGCCGAAGGCGAGCACGCCCTTTTCCCTGGCCCCGGCGATGGCGCCTTCCCGCTCCGCCCAGATCAGATCGGCACCAGCGGCGATCTGGTCCAGGGCGGCCTGCCGGGCCTTCGGAGGGTCGTACCAGGAGTCGATGAAGGTGACCTTCACCCTGGCGGCGGGATTCGTGTCGCGCACACCCTGCATGTAGGCATTGATCGCCCGATGCACCTGCACGTCGCTGCGGCCGGCCACCACGCCGACGATGTTGGATTTCGTGAGGCGGCCGGCGATGATGCCGCAGAGATAGGCTGGCTCGGAGAGATTGCTGTCGAACACGGAGAGATTCGGAGGGGCCGGGGCGGCCGACGTGCCCACGAGAAACGAGATGCCCTGATTCGCGGCGGCCAGCGCCTTGATGCCCTCCACGCCCTCGACTCCGTCGGCCACCACGATATCGGGGCGACGGGCCAGCGCCGACTGGATGCCGAGCACCATGGCTTCGGCCGTGGAGAGCTTGTCCTGCCAGGAGTAGCTGATGCGGCCCGTCTTCTCGGCGGCCTGCAGGGCCTGATGAATGACCATGTTCCACGGCTCTTCGAGCGGCGTGGCATAAGCGGCGAACACGACAGGGATCTTCGCCGACGCGGCCGTCTGAGCGAAGGAGGCAGCCGACATGGCCACCAGCAGGGCAACGGAAACCAAGAGCGAGCGCATGGGCATGTTCTCCGAGAAAGGCTGGTAGGAGGGTAGCGAACCCCGCCGTCTCTGCCCATGCCGGATTGCCCGTGCTGGAGGGGCCAAAAAGCGGCCAAAACGCCACCCGGCACCGGAAAAAGGCCCCCGTGACGTGGGCGAGCCCCGCGGATGACGTGGCCCTGCGAGTCCTCTGCGGAACCGCCGTTGAGCGACTCATTCCTTCAACGGACATTCGCTCGGCTGGTGACGCCGCGGATGAAATCGACTTCAGCTGGACGATACGGGGTGCCGTCACGATGGAAGATGTCGTGAAACCATACCTCGGGTTTCGAGTCGTAGGGCTTCTTCCAGGAGTCCCACGGGTAGATCGTCTGAGACTTTCCGTCGACGAAGCCCCAGTTGTAGGCGGCGACGCGTTCAGACTTCATCAAGCCCAGAAGCGGATCGAACGTGCTGCCCTGGGGACGGGCCATGTACTCGGTGCACAGGAGGGGGCGGTTGTACCGCCGTAGATTGCGGATGCACTGCGTGAACGTTTCGAGCCTGCCGTAATGATGGAAGCTCACCACGTCCGACTCCACGAGGCAGAAAGTTTCAGTGGCACTCAACTTGTCGGGATCTGCCCACGTGGAGAGCCAGACAGCGGCCGTGAGCGGCTGCGACGGCGCCGCCTCCCGCGCCCAGCGAAACGCCTTCTTCGCGAGCAACAACGCCGCGGCCGCCTTGTTGCGGAGTTCGATCGAACCGTAGGCCGCGTCGTTGCGGTTGTCGGGCTCGTTGATAATGTCCCAGGCCTGTACCCGGCGATCGTCCTTGAAACGCGTCACGACCTCAGTGACGTACGGGGCCAGCGACTCATGACGCGACTCATCGCCGAGAATCTCGCAGCCGGGCGACTGCACCCAGCCCGAGTTGTGCACGCCCGGCCGCGGAGGCCGCTGCGCTCCCGCCCGGGGAAATGGATCCCAGACCGAGTCAAAAAGCACCAGCATCACGCCAATTCCGTGCCGGTCGGCGATGCCCAGAAACCGGTCGATGCGGCTGAGGAAGCCTTCCCGGTCGGTCCGGAAGGGGATGTCGTGGAGGAACACCCTGATCGAGTTGAATCCCAGGGACTCCGCCCAGCCGAGTTCGAGGTCGATCCGCTCCGGGTCGAACGAATCGGCCTGCCACATTTCGAGTTGGTTGATCGCGGTGGCAGGCAGGTAGTTGCAGCCCACCAGCCAGCCCGTCCGATCGGCCCACTCTCGGGCCCGCTCCACGGGCCACGCCGTCGTCTCTGCAGCTTTGACGGCTTCCGTGCCGCTCGTCACTCCGACGACACATCCGATCAGGCACACGAGCCGCATCGTTCCCGTTGTCATGACATGCCCCATTGCTTCAGTGGTCCGTGTCTCCGCTCCCCTGTTCCACTACACTGTACCTTCTTGGTTACGGAGGCTGGAATGCGCTCGCTCCGAACGGCCGTCTGGCTCGCATCGTCCGCGGCGGTGGCCGTGGTCGCACACGGCGCGAACGCCTCGCCGCCAGCCGCTCGGCCGCGACCGAACGTCGTGGTGATTCTCGTCGACGACGTGGGCTTCAGCGATGTCGGCTGCTACGGAAGCGAGATTCCAACGCCCCACATCGACGCCCTTGCGTCGGGAGGCCTGCGGTTTTCGAGTTTCACGAATACCGCCCGCTGCAGTACGACGCGGGCTGCGTTGTTGACCGGCCTCTATCCGCACCAGGCCGGCATGGGCCATCTCGACGGCATTCGCCAGCCGCAGTCGCAGGGCACCCACGGCCGCTTGCACGACCGCTGCGTGACGCTCGCCGAGGTTCTCGGGGCTGCCGGCTACCACACTTCGATCGTCGGCAAGTGGCACCTCGGCCAGCAGCACGGCACGCCTCCGTGGGATCGCGGCTTTCGGCGGACGGCAACCACTCAGTTTGGCGAACTGGCGTTCCCGACGGAGCAATCACCCCCCGCCACGAAGATCGTCTACCTCGACGGCCGTGCGGTGCCTGCCGACTCGCCCGAGGTCGGGGCGGGGGAATGGTACGGCACCGAGATGTTCACCGATTGGGCTCTGCGGTTCGTGGATGACTCGCTCGGGCAGAAGATGCCGTTCTTTCTCTACGTGGCCCATGGCGCGGCCCACTTCCCGCTCAAGGCACCGGCCGATGTGATCGCCCGGCACCGCGGCCGTTACCGGGCCGGCTGGGACCTGCTCCGCGAGGAGCGGCACCGGCGGCTGATCGAGATGGGTCTGGTCGATCCGATCTGGCCGCTCGCGCCGCGGCCGGCCGACGTGCCCGCCTGGGACTCGCTCTCCGACGCCGACCGCGACCGGTTCGACTCGATCATGGCCGTCTACGCCGCGATGATCGAGTGCATCGACACGAGCGTGGGCCGCCTCGTCGCCGGGCTCCGCGACCGCGGCGTGCTCGACGACACCCTGATCTTGTTCCTGAGCGACAATGGCGGCAACGCCGAAAGCGGTCCGCGGGGCCTCGCCGAGGGTAATCCAATCGGCGGGCCGCACTCTCGGGTCTTCCTCGGCATGGGCTGGGCGACACTCGCCAACAC
>JBPCTA010000544.1:0-2694 GCA_051006595.1 Pirellulales bacterium | reverse complement strand
GGCGATCGCGAGCGGTCGGCTGCCGGCGGCGACCACCGGGCAGCCCACCTCGGAGACCGGCCGCACACCCGCTCCGGCAAAGACCGCCCGCAGCACCGGGGCCACGGGAGGCGGGAGGCCGACGATGGCCAGCCAATCGCGGGAACGGCTCACGGCGACGCCCACAGCCGGAGCGGTGCCGCCGGCCCTGCCGATCGTGAGCCTCTGCAGAGGCTCCGCCGGATCGGCCGCGGCGCCGGGGCGAATGCGATGGGTTCGCACCGACCACTCATCCCCATTCCGACAGACCACCGCCAGCAGATCACCGGGCATGCAGCCGACCGCGACCGGCACCGGGAGCCCATCGGCAGCGGGGGCCACGACATCCCGCCGACGACCCGCCGCGAAGGGATCGAACGACACGACCGCCCGCCGCTCCTCGTCGATGCCATACACCGTCTGCCCGTTGGCCGACACCGCGAGGCCGCCAGCGGCCGGCATGTCGGTCACGAGCGTCGTCACAATCGCCGGGAACTCGGCTCCTGCAACGGCCGGCCCTGCACCAGCCCGACAGGCGGCGCAGGCCAAGGCCAGCGCGATGATGCTCGTGCCCAGCAGCGGCCGCGAGGTGCATGCCATCGGGATCACCCAGCTGTGGCAGGCAGTCCGTGGGCCGCTTCCCACGCCGCGATCTCATCGACATGCTGCAGCGAGAGGCCGATGTCGTCCAGCCCCTCGAGCAGGCAGTGACGGCGGAACGGATCGACCGTGAACGACCGCTCGAAGCCCGCGTCGTCGCCGACGGTGCACTGCTGCAGGTCGACGTGCAGCCGATACTGCCCACCGTTCGCCGCGGCGGCCGCCGCCCGCTTGAAGAGTTCGTCAACGTCGGCCTCGTCGAGGCGGATCGGCACCATCCCGTTCTGGAAGCAGTTGTTGAAGAAGATGTCGGCGAACGTCGGTGCGATCACCGCTCGAAAGCCGTAGTCGGCCAGCGACCAGGGCGCGTGCTCCCGGCTCGATCCGCAGCCGAAGTTGCGGCGGGCGAGCAGGATGCTCGCCCCGGCGGCCGGCGGCTGGTTGAGTTCGAACTCGGGATTGAGGCTGCCATCGGGCAGAAACCGCCAGTCAAAAAACAGGAACTGACCGAAGCCGGTCCGCTCGATCCGCTTGAGAAACTGCTTGGGAATGATCTGGTCGGTATCGACGTTGGCCCGGTCGAGGGCCGCGACGACGCCGGTATGTGTGGTGAACGGCTGCATGGTCAGGTAACCTCCCCCTAGTAACGCCAGTCGCGGATATCGACGAAGTGCCCGGTCACCGCGGCGGCGGCAGCCATGGCGGGCGAGACGAGGTGTGTTCGCCCCCCCTTGCCCTGCCGCCCTTCGAAGTTGCGGTTGCTCGTCGAGGCACACCGCTCCTGCGGCGCGAGCGTGTCGGGATTCATGCCGAGGCACATGCTGCAGCCCGCTTCACGCCAGTCGAAGCCGGCCTCGCGAAACACGCGATCGAGCCCCTCCTCTTCGGCCTGTCGCTTCACCCGACCGCTGCCCGGCACGACCATCGCCCGCACCGTGGAGGCCACGCGGTAGCCGCGGACCACGCTGGCGGCGGCCCGCAGATCTTCGATGCGGCTGTTGGTGCACGAGCCGATGAACACGCGATCGAGCGGAATGTCAACGATCTTGGTGCCTCCGGCGAGGCCCATGTAGTCGAGGGCCCGCGAGGCGCTCGAGCGGTCGTTCGGATCGGCGAAGGCCGTCGGATCGGGAACCACCGCATCGATGCCGGTCACCTGCGCCGGGTTCGTGCCCCAGGTCACCTGCGGCACCACGTCGGCAGCCCTGTAGATTTCGACGCGGTCATAGACGGCCCCCGGATCACTGGGCAGCGTCTCCCACTGGGCGACTGCCCTCGCGAAATCCCCGGTGGATTCCCGGGGCGCGAAATCGCGGCCGCGGAGGTAGTCGAAGGTGATCGCATCGGGCGCGATCATGCCGGCTCGGGCGCCGGCCTCGATCGACATGTTGCAGACGGTCATCCGCTGCTCCATGCCGAGGCTCCGGATGCACTCGCCGGTGTATTCGATGACGTGGCCCACGCCCCCTTCGGTGGAGAGCCGGCCGATCAGGTAGAGCACGATGTCCTTGGCGGTCACACCCGGCGGCAGGGTGCCATCGACCCGCACCTCCAGCGACTTGGGCTTGGCCTGGCGGAGCGTCTGCGTGGCGAGAACATGCTCGACCTCGCTGGTGCCGATGCCGAAGGCGAGCGCCCCGAGGGCGCCGTGGGTGGCCGTGTGGCTGTCGCCGCAGACGATCGTCATGCCCGGCTGGGTGATGCCAAGCTCGGGGCCGATCACATGCACGATCCCCTGATCGGCATCGTCGAGATCGAACAGCCGCACGCCAAACTCCCGGCAGTTGTTCCGCAGGGTGTCGATCTGCTGCTTCGAGATCGCGTCGGCAATCGGCAGCCGCCGGTCGCTCGTGGGCACGTTGTGATCAGGCGTGGCAAACGTCGCCTCGGGACGGCGAACACGGCGGCCCGCGAGCCGGAGGCCTTCGAAGGCCTGGGCGCTCGTCACCTCGTGCACGAGCTGACGGTCGATATAGAGCAGCGGGAGTTCGCCGGGAGGCGTGCAGACGACGTGGTGATCCCAGATCTTGTCGAGCAGTGTGCGTGGTGCGGAGGGCATGGCGGGAGGAGTGCCGG
>JBPCTA010000543.1:0-3601 GCA_051006595.1 Pirellulales bacterium | reverse complement strand
CCTCGAGGCCACGTTCCTCGAGGCAGGGTTCCTCGGTGACGAACGCCTCGACGGCGGATTCCCCGGCGACGGGTGCGAGAACCTTCGGCATCGGCACCGCGTCGCTTACGAGGGGCGCCACCGCGGACGGTGGCGGCGTGGTGCGCTGCAGGTCCCGCCAGCCCGCGGCGGCCGGCGCCGCCGCCAGGAGTGCCACCGCGACCAGCAGCGGCCGCGCCCCGGCCGGCTCACGAATGCTCCACCGCCGAGTAGTTCGGCGCCTCGTGGGTGATGGCGATGTCATGCGGATGGCTCTCCCTCACGGCGGCCGCCGAAACCTGGATGAACTTCGCGTCGGCCCGGAGTTCCTCGATGGTCCGCGTGCCGCAGTAGCCCATGCCGGCCCGCAGGCCGCCCACGAGCTGGTAGACGAACACGCTCAGGGGCCCCTTGAAGGGCACCCGACCCTCGACTCCCTCCGGAACCAGCTTGTCACCGCCGCGGCCGCCCTGCCGGTAGCGCTCGCTCGACCCCTGGACCATCGCCCCGAGCGATCCCATGCCGCGATACGCCTTGAACGTGCGGCCCTGGTAGAGGACCGTCTGTCCGGGGCTTTCCGCGACGCCCGCCAGCAGCCCGCCGATCATGCAGCAGTGGGCCCCCGCGGCGATCGCCTTGGTGATGTCTCCCGAGTAGCGAATGCCTCCGTCGGCGATCACGGGCACGCCGGCACCGGCCGCCTCCTGCGCCGCCTCCCAGACCGCCGTGATCTGGGGAACGCCGACACCGGAGATGACCCGTGTGGTACAGATCGACCCGGGACCTATCCCAACTTTGACTCCATCTGCGCCAGCCTTGATGAGATCACGACAGCCTTCCCGGGTGGCCACGTTTCCCGCAACCACCTCGATCTCCCAGCGTTTCTTGATTGCCGCAACGGTCTCGATCACGTTGGACGAATGGCCGTGGGCGCTGTCCACGACCAGCATGTCGACCCCCTTGGCGATCAGACTCGCCGCCCGGTCATAGTCAAATACCCCAACCGCCGCCCCCACCCGTAGCCGGCCCTGCCGGTCTTTGCAGGCCTTCGGGAACCGCTTCATCATGTCGATGTCCTTGATCGTGATCAGCCCCGTGAGGAGCCCCGCCGGATCGACGAGCAGGAGCTTCTCGACCTTGTTGGCCATCAGGATCTTCTCGGCCTCGTCGAGCGACACGTTGCCCGTGGCCGTGACGAGCCCCGACTTCGTCATGATCTCCGCGATCGGCGTCTCGCCGCTCTCCAAAAAGCGGAGGTCGCGGCGGGTGATGATGCCCACGAGGCGACGGCCGTCGGCCGTGATCGGCACGCCCGAAATGTTGTATTGATCCATCACCTCGCGGGCCCGGGCGACGGTGGCCACCGGGGGCAGGGTGACCGGATCGGCGATGATGCCGTTGGCGCTTCGCTTGACCTTGTCCACCTCCTCGGCCTGCCGGTCGATGGAGAGATTCTTGTGGATCACCCCCAGGCCGCCCTCCTGGGCCAGGGCGATCGCCATCTCGCTCTCGGTGACGGTGTCCATCGGCGAGCTGACAATCGGAATCTTGAGTTCGATTCCGCGGGTGAGCCGGGTGCTGACATCCACCTCGGCCGGCACCACGGCCGAATACCGGGGAACCAAGAGCACGTCATCGAACGTGATTCCGGTGGCGACGATTTTCCCGTCCATGCGGCCATCCCTTCTGGAAAAACCGCGGATTATGGGGCCCAGGTGGCTGTCGCGACAACGTGGCTCGCCCGAAAGGCCGTCGCGAACGGGGTTTGCGGCCGTCGGGACCGAAACCGAACGCACGGCGCGGAAGCGTGTCCTAGGTTTGTGGTGCCCTTCTGAAACCGGCGTTCGCCGGGGCTTCCTCTCGTCACCAGCGGACAATCATGCGTTTTCTCGACGAATCCGGCTCGACGCTTCCTGTCACCCCCATGCTTCGCGCCGTGGCCGCCCCGCTGGAGAAGCCTGCCGAGCCTGATCGGGCGGAGTTCGAGGCCCATCTCGCCCGCAGCCGCTACGGCCGATTCACGCTCACCGAGGCCGTCCGTCCAGGCTGGCAGCTTGACGTCGTTCCGCAGGCGGGATTTCGCCACGATGCCTATGTCGACCCCCGCAGCGGCACCCGCATGCCGGCCGTGATCGCCGCCGCTTCGAGCGAAGACCTGTTTTCGACCTTCCTGGAACTCCTCGAGCCGCTCGGCGACACCTGCGACGTCGTGCTCGAATCCTCACACGAAGACAAGGGCAGCCGGCGGGAGTTGACCCGCGACGGCGTCGAACGGCTCGTGCTGGAGAGCATGCTCTGGGAATACGAAGACCTGCTCCTCAACGACGGCTGCACATCGATCGCCGTCTTGCATCCCGAGTTGTCACTCGAGGTTCAGCTCGATGAACACAAGCTGCTCGTCGTCTACGCCCAGACCCGACTGCCGTTCGAGCGGGTGCTCCGAGATCGCGGCCTGGAGCGAAACGACCGCATCCGCTTCATTTCGCAGGGCGAGCACCTGCATACGTCGCACGCCCGCCATACCCGCCAGTTCGAGGAGCTCGCTGGCCGGCTGGGCGCCTGCTGAGGCCGTGGCCTCACGCCCGAGCGGCCCTCGCATGCCGGCTCCTCGAGCTTGATGCTCAACGGGCCTTCGACGACCGCCACCGCCGGCGGAGTGCGGTCAACGCGACCGCCCCGAGGGCGACCGAGGCGAGCGACGCCGGTTCCGGCACGACCACGAGCTGGAAGCCGCCGCCCTGCTGGAGGTAGGCCGTCTTTCCGCCGCCAATGCTGACGGCGTTGGACGCACCGACGTTGAGCACATTCGTGAAGTCGAAGCTCGCAGTGCCGTTCATCAGGGTATAGGTGCCGTCGGGCGTGGTGCTGCCGATTCCGAGAACATTCGCCACACCAAAACCACCGAAGGTCACGGCTGTGCCGTTCGTGGTGAGGGTCGTCAGCGGACTAAACGAGAAGTTGCCGCCACTCGCGAACGACACGGGACCGTTGATCACGCCAGAACCGCCCACTGCCCCACCTGCGGAAATGGTGGTCGGCGCGACAGCCGCCCCTGAATAGAGCGCCCCGTCCACGAGGAGCGTGCCCGCGGAGACGGTCGTGGCCTGGGTAAAGGTGCTGCTGCCGGTGAGCGTGAGGGTTCCGGTGCCGTACTTTGCCAGGCCGCCGGTGGTGCCGCTGTTCAAGTCGGAGAGCACGCCGGCCAGCGTTACATCATAGATGCCCGTGTCGATGTTCGCATTCACGTTGGCGACATTGTTCGTGGCCCCGATCTTGATGTTCTGAACGATCGAGCCGGTGGTGCCCTTGGCGAGCAGCGTCGCACTCGTGCCACTGAAGAGAATGCTGGCGTTGCTGCCGAAGTTGCCCGTGCCGCTGGTCCACACCGTGGCGCCGTTGCCCATGTCGATGCTGCCCGTGTTCTGCATCGTGGCCGCGGTCTGCTGCGTCAGGTCGATCGTGCCGGTGCCGCTCGCGCGGACGATGCCGCTCCCCGTGATCGTGCCCGTGAGCTGAATCGGCGAGCCCGTGATCGAAAACACGAATCCCGTGCCGGTCGTCACCGGGTTGGACAGCGCCAGCA
>JBPCTA010000542.1:0-2704 GCA_051006595.1 Pirellulales bacterium | reverse complement strand
GCGAAAACGCTGACGGCGACCCCGGCGGGAATCTGCGGCTCCGGCACGGCGGCCGCCGTCACGACCGACCTGGCAGCTTCGTACGGGCCCCGGTCGAAGACCTCGGCGCCGAGGAGCGCGGCCACATCGCGGATGTCGAAATCACCGTCCGCGTTGAAGTCGCCTTCGCTCCACGACGCCGCAATGCCGCTGTTGAAGCGGCCCGCTGCCAGGAGGGCCGAGACGTCGAGAATATCCACCAGTCCGTCGAGGTCGACGTCGCCCGGGGCAGCGAGTCGGAGGGCGAGCACGCCATCCCCATCCGTCCGCCAGCCGATCGCCCGCGGCTGACCCGCGGCAGCTGCGGCAGCGACCGCGACCGTCGTGATTCCGTTACCGCCGGAGCCACCGGCGGCGATCGCCGTCCGGATGCTCGCGGCATCGAAGCCTCCCGCCGCCACTTCGACCCGGGAGGTTCCGATCTCGAGTTGCCCGCTGGGCTCGACCGCGAGGCGGCCGAGTCGCAGCGTGCTGCTTCCGCCCACTCGCACCGTTCCGCTCGCCGCGACCGTCAGTGCAGCCGCGGACAGGTTCGCCCCGGCCGCAACGTCCACCGCCGCAATCCCCGTCGGACCGAGCGTGATGCTGCCCGACAACGTGCTGCCGTCGGCAAGCCCGAGGGATGGAGTTCGCGGCACGACGCCAGCCGGCACGTCGACCGTGGCACCTGCCCGTACTGAGATCGGGCTGAACTGGACCGCGGTGGCCTTTGCGATCCGCAGGGTGCCGCCCCACACCTCGGTAGCGGCCGTGTACGTGTTAGCGGCATCGAGCACGAGCACGCCTGAGCCGGTCTTGGCGAGGGACAGTGCGTTTACGAGGAAGGGATGCCCGGCCGCCGCCTGTGTCTTCGTGCCCGTCGTGACGTCGATCGACACCGCTGCCGGCGTGGGCATGGGCAGCGCGTAGACGCCGAAGTTGCTGCCCACGACCCGCTCCGTCCCGGGCACGTCGCTGACGCCGACGGGCACGTTCACCAACCGCGGCTGCGGGTCGGCGAAGAGGAGCGTCGTCGAGCCGCCGCCGTCGAGATTAATCGCATTGTAAACGCCGTTGATCCGCATCAGGTCGGCCAACTCCGGCCGGGTCACGCCCAAGCTATGGCCCGTGTTGCGGCCGTCGATGGTCATGAGATACAGCCGCGTCTCGTCGGCACTCAGGCCCACCGCGGTTCGGGGCTGCAGCGACTCATTGGCATACTGAATGAGCGTGCCGTCGCGGAGCAGCCGCGCCTCGCCAGCGAGCGTGTTGTAGAGCGGGATGTCGGGCGTGCGGGCTGTGCCCGTGCCGCTAATCGAGCGAAGAATCGTTGCCACATTGTCCTGCGCGATGTTGAGGGCGAACGTGCGAAACTCCTGGAACTCCGAATAGACCACGCCCTGGTGGGCGGCGAGACCCTCAACGGCGTAGTTACCGCCGCTCACCCAGGCCGAGAAGCCACCGTTGACCGCCACCTGCACGGCCTGCTCCGTGAGGAATTGCCGCGTTGTTCGGCCCACGGTTTCCCCTGCCGCGGCACCGTTCGAGGGCGTCACGGCGAATCCGATCCCGGGAACCGTCAGATCGATCTCCACGAGGTTCATCACCAGTTTTCGTGGATTGGTCGTGTCGATCCGCGTGTGCGTCACGCCGATGAAGGGCTGCGACACGGTGCGAGTCTCCGCAGACTCGACGACCGCGGTCGCGGCCCAGCCTGCGACGACGCACGCTATGGCGACCAATCTCCGAGTCACGGCCTCAGCCTCCAGCGGCATCGCGCGACAACGAAAATCGGTCGAGGTGGTATCGATGAGCCTGCGCGGTCGTGGTCGAAATCGCCGCCTCCCGTTGGGCGATCCCTGCTTCGTCGAACACGAAGGGCCCGACCGAGAGAGGCACCGTCGCCGATATCTGCGACACCGCAGCCCCATCCGACACCCGTCGCAGCGTCACGGCGAGTTGCCGCGTCGCGGCGGTGAAGATGATCTCCGTGCGGTATGCCCGCCCCGTCTCAAGCGGTGTTGCCAGCGGCAGCGCGAGCGACCAGGGGGTTCCGTCGCCTGCCACCACGACGCGGGCGGTCGAGGCATCGACCATCTCAAGACACATGGCCTGCGCGGAGGTGGTCGCGGCCGTGTGGAACAGTCCGAGCATGATCGGATTGCCGGGGTCACCACCGAAGGAATCCACGGTCAGATCCATCTCGAGCCGGATGTCGCTCGTGCGGGTCAAGGGCTCCACGGACTTCGTGTAGCGCCGCCGCTGCGCGGTCGCCAGGCCTGCCACGTCCCCGAACTTTCCCCGCGTCCAGTCGCCGCGCACGTCCACGCTCCCCGTCGCCTCAGCCCAGGCGTAGGCGACGGAGTCGGTCGTCATTGCCACCGAAAGCCGGCCGATGTCGCGGCCAATGTCGAGCATGTTGAAGTCGAAAGACCAGCCATGTTTCATCGGGTCCGCCGCGAAGTCCTCGGTAAACGAGGCGGCGGCCTCGCGGCCCGTGTTGAACGTGCGGTTCGCGATCGACGCCAGAAATGGATTGAGTGTCGTGCTCTGCTGCGGATAGTTGGTGTGCTCGCTCCACGTCCAGACATACTCGTCGCTGTAGGCAAGTGTGGCGGCGAGGTTGGACCAGGGCCCCGGATCGTTGAGGAAGCCGGTCGGCCAACCGTCGGGCAGGTTATAGGGG
>JBPCTA010000541.1:0-5476 GCA_051006595.1 Pirellulales bacterium | reverse complement strand
CCGTGGGAGGCGGAGGATGTCGCGCTCGTGGTGCTGGTCTATGTGCTCGGCGCCATGATCTTCAGCGCGGGTCCGGTTGACAAGCCGCTGGTGGATCGGCTTGTCAACAATATCGCGCTGTCGCTGGGCACGATGTTGGCGGCCATGGCATGGCTGCAGTTTCGCGGCGCCACCCGCAACGATTTGGGCTTCGTGGGCGGCCACTGGCAGAACGACGTTCGCATCGCCTGCGGTGGTCTGGCGCTCGTCGTGTTTCCCTTGCTGACGCTCGCCGCGGCGCTCAATGCCGTGGTCCACTACAAGCACGTGATCGTCGACTTTCTCGGCGGCCAGCGGAGCGGAGTGGCCGTGGCGTTGGTCGTCGTGTCGGCCGTGGTGGTGGCCCCCGTGGCCGAGGAGTTTTTCTTCCGGCGGGTGCTGCAGGGCTGGCTGCAGAAGCGTGTCGGGGGCGATTCGCTCCGCGCCATCGGGATTTCGTCGCTGGCATTTGCGGCCGCTCATTACGGCCAGGGTCTGGCCTGGGTGCCGCTGTTTCTGCTGGCCATGGTGCTGGGCTTCATCGCCGGTCGAACCGGCTCGATCGTGCCGTGCATCCTTCTGCACGGCCTGTTCAACGCCGTCAGCGTGGCGATCTTGCTCACGCAGCCCCCGACGGGCTGATCACCCGGCGGCCGGGGCCCGAAATCGGTCTGGTCTGTCGCAGCCATCTTCGCGACACTGTGGCATGGTCTGAGATCAGTATTTTTTCTATTTGTACGGATCAATCGCCTTGCGCCGCCGCACGCTCGCCACCCGCTGCCTCGACCGGGTCGTCTACGCGGCCGTGCGGGTCACGATCTGCATCATCCAGTCATTGCCGCGGAGCATGTGCGAGTCGGGCGCGCGCAAACTCTCGAACCTGCTCGCCAACCGGATGCGGATCCGGCGAAATGTGGTTCGCGACAATCTGCGGATGGCGTTTCCGCAGATGGTCGCGGATGAGCGGCGGCAGACGGCCCAGGGCATGTGGGAGCATCTGCTGCTGATGGTGGTGGAGATCGCCCACGCCAACCGGGTGATCCACAAGACCACCTGGCGGCGGCACCTGCGGATCCACGGCATGGAGGATTTTGTGCGGACGCTCTGGCTCGACCGCCCCAAGGTGATTCTCTCGGGCCACTACGGCAACTTCGAGCTGGCTGCCTATCTCTTCGGGCTGTTCGGCTTCCGGATCTTTTCGGTGGCCCGTGAACTCGACAATCCGCTGCTCGACCGCTTCGTCACTGAGTTTCGGGAGTCACGAGGGCAGCGGATCCTGCCCAAAAAGGGGAGCGCGCCCGACGTGGCGCAGGTGCTGGACGAAAACGGGGCCATCGGCCTACTCGGCGATCAGGCGGCCGGCCCGCGAGGCTGCTGGGTCGAGTTTTTCGGCCGGCCCGCCAGCGTCCACAAGGCGATCGGGGTGTTTGCCCTGTCGGCTTCGGCACCGGTGCTCGTCTGCTCGGCCACCCGGCGCCGGGGGCTCTTCGACTACGACCTGCGGCTCGAGGGAATCGCCGACCCGGCGGCGGGTGGACCGGAGACGAGCGACCTCAAGGCAGTGTCGCAGTGGTACACGTCGCTGCTGGAAAACGCCGTCCGCAGGGAGCCCGCGCAGTATTGGTGGGTTCACAGGCGATGGCGGGGTCAGCCCGGAAAGGCTAAAAAGGCGAAGCCGCGGCCGGCTGCCTGACCAGACCGGCCTCCCCACGCCCTTCCGCCCGCCGAGTGACGTCTGCCATGCCCGAGTGGATTCCGATCGCGGTGGCGTCGGACTGCCCACCGGGGGCGAGTATCGAGCGGGTGGCCGGTGATCGCTTGGTGGCGATCGCGAACGTCGCGGGCCGCTTGCACGCGATCGACGGGCTCTGCCCGCATCAAGGCGGGCCGCTCGGCACCGGAATGCTCTGCGGTACGGTGCTGACCTGTCCTTGGCACGGATGGCAGTTTGACGTGACGACCGGCCGCCACCGCATTTCGCCGACCGTCCGACAGGTGGTTCACGAGGTCTGCGAACGCGACGGCATGATCTGCGTGCGGCTCGCCAGCACGGGCGATCAGCCGCCGATGGCTCCCACGCCGCCGCCGGGGACCTCTGCATGATCGGCTATCGGTGCTTCCGCAACGACGATCCCCCGCGGCTGGCCGACATCTGGCGGAGCGCCGACATGGGCCCCAGCGGATTCCAGCCCATGACGGCGGCCTGGCTCGAGACGTGCGTGTTTTCAAAGCCCTACTTCGATCGCGAGGGGCTGATCGTGGCGCTCGACGGCGATCGTCCCGTCGGCTTCGCCCACGCGGCCTTCGGCCCGAGCGCCGACCAGGCAACGCTCGACACGGCCAAGGGCACCACGATGCTGGTCGTCGTGGTGCCGCATGAGAGTCAGGATGCGATCGGAAGCGGCCTTCTGGAGCGGTGCGAGGCCTATCTTCGCCTCCGCGGGGCCCAGACGGTCATGGGAGGAGGCACGCCGGAACTGGGCGGCTTTTATCTCGGCCTGTATGGCGGCGCCGACCTTCCGGGCATTCTCGATTCGTCACCGGGCATGCAGCAGGTGTTTCGTCGCGCGGGCTATGTCGAAGCCGAACGAATTGCCGTGATGCGGCGGCCGTTGGCGGGCTTCCGGCCGCCCGTCAGCCGGCAGCAGATGGCCATCCGCCGATCGACCACGCTGCGGGTGATCGACGAGCCGGCGCGGCGCACCTGGTGGGAGGCCGCGACGACCACGGGCATCGCCCTGCGGCGGTACGAGATTCGGGACGACGCGGAGGCCCTGCTCGGCAGCGGCTCCTTCTGGGACATGCAGCCGCTTGCCACCGCCTGGGGTGTGCCGTCGGCGGGGCTGATGCGGGTGACGATTGACAGCGTGCGGCGGCGACAGGGGCTCGCCAACTACCTCATCGCCGAGGCGCTGCATGATCTGGCTCAGGAGGGCGTTGCGCTCGCCGAGTCGCATGTGTCCGAAGCCAACGAGGCGGCCATCAAGCTGTTCTTCAAGCTGGGCTTCGAGGCGACGGGCCACGGCACGGTCTACCGCCGCGTCTGATTGGTGTCGGCCAGCGCCGCCAGATGCTCCTTGACCGCAGCGGCCGTATCGACGGAGGGCGTCAGTTGGTGGCGGATCCGCTGCGACAGCGGCGGGGTTTCGGGATCGCGGCGCACGTCGGCGAGATAATCCTGCAGCAGCCGACGGCGGTCGGGAGTGGAGTGAAGCAGCCAGTGCACCCAGCACCAGGCCTCCGCATAATGATCCTGCGACATCTCGCCCGCCGCAGAGAGCGATTCGAGCCGCTCCATGTCGGGCCGCCAGGTGCCCTCGAGGAGTCGGACGTACAGGTGGGCGACATGGCCACGGTGCAGGCCATGATCGTTTCGGGGGGTTTCGAAAAACTCTGCGATCCCCTCGTCGAGCCAGAGTGGAACTGCGGGCACGACGGCGTGGACGTAGCCGTGCGTGGTTTCGTGCCGCAGATCTTCGGCAATGCGGTCCTGCCAGGCTGCGAACACCGAGAGGGTGGTGTCGGTCTCGACGAAGAAGGCACGCCGGGCGGGAAAGGTCGGAAACTGGCGGGCGACGAAGGCGTCGTAGCGGTCGGTATTTTCGAAGAGGTAGAGGTGCACGGGCTCGTCCGACACCGGCAGGCCCAGCTCCTGGCTTACGTCAGTCCGCAGGCCGTCGAGCTCGCGGACGAGTCGATGCTGGCCCGCCAGCGGAAAATCGGCGCGAATGACCAGTTGGCCGGCTGTCACCTCGCTGCGATCCGGAAGGCCGCTGTCGCCGCCGGCGGAGACAAGGGCGGTGGCGAGCGCGGCCGACGCGCCGGAACGCCAGGTGGAATGGCTACCGAGGTGCGCGCAGCCTGGGAGCGCGACCGCGGCGAGCGCCACCAGCAACGACAGCGGGACGGCCACAGCCATCCGAAACCTGAAAGAATCCATGCGGGAGGGATACGGATGGCTGTCCGAGGCGTCAATCGCAGGCTCAGGCCGCGGCGGTAGGCTGCTCCAGCCCCAGCAACACGCCCGTCAGCGCCTCGAGCGACACTGGTCTTGCCAGCACGGCTCGGGCTCCGGCCCGCAGGCCGGCGAGTACCGTTTCGCCGCGGGGGAATGAGTCGAGCAGGATGACCGCGAGGCCGGGGCGGTTTGCGGTGAGCATCCCCAGCCAGGTGAGGTCTGCGGCGGAAACCGCTGCCACGTCCCACACCAGCACGTCGGCCGGTTCGTCGAGGGCGGGGCGACCGCAGGTGCGGCGGACCACCGTGCGGCCGGCTGCGGCGAGCATGTCGGCGACACCCTCCACGTCAATCGCCCGTGACGCGGCCACCGACACGCGGCAGCCCCGCCACGCGGCAAACTCGGCCACGCGATCGGCCGCCTCGAGCAGCCGCTCGTCGCGACGGGCCGTCGTTGGCATGCCGAGGCCTCCGGGGCGGCCGCGGCGGCGATCGAGGAGCCACCAGGCGAGGCGGCCCGGAAGATCGCTCCACGGCATCTCTTCGACGCCGGGCAGCGGCGGACCGCTGCGTCGCCGGCCTTCTGACAGCGGCGCCGCGACCGACACCAGTGGAGCGAGTGGCCAGCGGCGCGACAGCATGACGCAATCAGCGAGCGTCCATTGGGCCGGGGTGGCCGACGCGAGGAGCACGGCCGTTGGCGAGCGGTCGAGAAAGCACGGCGGAGGTGCGGCGATCGCATCGGCAGGCGTGGCAACGTCGACGACGTCGGTCAGTTCGCCGGCCCACCGCCGGGCCAAGGCAAGTTCCACCGTTGTCGTCGGCCCGATCCAGAGCAGCTGCCGCCCGGGTATCGGATCGAGCGGCGCTGAATCTCGGTCATGCATGGTCGGCACGGTCCTGACACGTCAACGCGGTCGTGAAACCATATCGATTCGAGCGTGACGGTGGCAAGACAGGCTGACTGCGACGAACGGGCGCGTCTCAGGAAATCCTCCTCGAAAGGCGGCCTTGACCCGAATTGTCCGCTGGTGACAATCCGCCCCAGCGATGTCCAAGGACGGACTCGTTTACCGATTGTGGCCCGCTCTGGTTTCTTCCGATCACCCTTCGTGGGAATCGCTGGAAACACTGGGTCCACGATCCTGCCGGCAGGAGGCCGCCATGCGCGATGCGACGAATGGTTCCCGGAATCGACCCCTTCATGACGGACGCGAAGGGGGCCGCGGGGTGCGGCTGTCGGCGGTGCTGCCGGCCGCGCGGTTTGTGGCCTGCGACGACATCGTGGTTCGGCGGTGCCATGACCAGGCGGGCCGAGTGAGGCCCGGCGATGTCTTCGTGGCCCGGTTGACGGACAAGGGCGACGGACACGAGGCGGTGCCGCGGGCTATTGCCCGGGGCGCCGTCGGCATCATCGCCGAGCGGATGGTGGCGACCGACGGGATTCCGCTGTGCCTGGTGCCCGACAGCGACTGGGCCATGGCCCGACTGTCGCATGCCC
>JBPCTA010000540.1:0-6216 GCA_051006595.1 Pirellulales bacterium | reverse complement strand
GTGCTGGGCGACGTGACGTGTGATTCCGACGGCAAGATCGACCAGTTCATCGACCGCCGGGACGTGAAGCGCACCCTGCCGCTCCACGCCTGTCAGAACGAACCCTACTATCTGGGTGCGTTTCTCATCGGTGCCTATCAGGAGATCCTGGGCGACCTCCACAACCTCTTCGGCGACACCAATGCGGTGCATGTCAGTACGGATGGCCGGGGAGAGGTGGTGGTCGATGCCGTGATCAAGGGAGACACCGTCCGCGAGGTGCTCGACTACGTCGAGTTCGACTCGAATCAGCTCATCCAGCGGCTTCGCGACTCGATCGAGCAGGCCGTCCGTGACGGCCGCATTTGTGACAGCCAGGCGGGCCGGTTCCTCAAGTTCTACGAGGAGTGTTTGGGGGGCTACACCTACCTCGAGGAACCGTCGCAGGGGTGACGGGCGAACTTTCATGCACCTGATTCGCGTCGGCGGCTGCGCCCTCAACCAGACGCCGCTCGATTGGGATGGCAATCGCGATCGGATCATCGCCGCCATTCGGGCCGCGCGG
This sequence comes from Pirellulales bacterium, assembly GCA_051006595.1. Taxonomy (GTDB): domain Bacteria; phylum Planctomycetota; class Planctomycetia; order Pirellulales; family UBA1268; genus QWPN01. The sequence goes on along the minus strand of JBPCTA010000540.1, from coordinate 5,672 downwards.
GAGGCGGCAGTTTCGGTGCTCTGCCTGCCCGAACTCTGCATCACGGGCTACGGCTGCGAGGATGCCTTTCAGTCGCCCGGCGTGCAGCGAATGGCGGTCGAGGTGCTCGCGGAGGTCCTGCCGCACACCGCCGGAATGGTGGTGGCGTTGGGCCTGCCGGTGCGATTCGAGAGCGGGCTCTACGACGCGGCCGCCGTCGCGGCCGACGGCCGGATCGCAGGCATCGCCTGCAAGCAGCATCTTGCCGGCGACGGCATCCACTACGAACCCCGGTGGTTCCGTGCCTGGCACCGGGGCCGCCGGGGCACGATCACGTGTGCCGGCCAGGAGGTGCCGATCGGCGACCTTCGATTCGATTGCGGTGGTGTCAGGATCGGTTTCGAGATCTGCGAGGATGCCTGGGTGGCCGATCGGCCGGGGGCCATGCTGACGGCCCGCGGGATCGACCTGATCCTCAATCCGTCGGCCAGCCACTTCGCCTTCGCGAAGGACGAGATTCGGCGGCGATTCGTCGTGGATGGATCCCGCGCTTTCGCCTCGGCCTACGTCTACGCGAACCTCGTGGGCAATGAGGCCGGCCGGGCCGTCTATGACGGCGGCGTGATGATCGCGGCGGCAGGCCGGATGCTTGCTTCGGGAAAGCGGTTTTCCTTCGCTGACCAGGCCCTGACCACGGCGGTCGTGGATCTCGATGAACTGCGGCTCGCACAGACGAGGCTCGCGGTCGAGCCCGTGTCGGATGCGGTCGAGGGCGATCGCGTGCCGGTGGCCTTCACGCCCCCCGCCGTATCGGACTCCGCCGACGGCGCCGGGCACGACGCTCGGGCCGCCTGGGAGCACGGTCGGCACGTCAAGGAGGAAGAGTTTGCCAGGGCCGTGTCGCTCGGGCTCTTCGATTACATGCGCAAAAGCCATTCGCGGGGCTTCGTTGTCTCGGCGAGCGGTGGCGCCGACTCCTCCGCCGTGGCCTGCTTGGTGGCGATCGCCGTGCGACTCGCCGTCCATGAACTGTCGCCGCCAACCGCGGCGGCCCGCATGGGTCTGCCGTCCGTCGCGGAAGCCTCCTCCGACGCGATCCGTGCGCTTGTCGGGAGGGCCCTGACCTGCGTCTATCAGTCGACCGCCAACTCGGGCGACGTGACCCGCCAGGCCGCTCGTGGCTTGGCGGCTGCAGTCGGTGCCGTGTTTCACGAGTTCGACGTCGAGGCGATCGTGCGTGGCTACGAGGCTATCGTGGCCCGGGCCATCGGTCGTCCGCTCACCTGGGACCGCGACGACATCGCCCTGCAAAATATCCAGGCGCGGGTTCGCTCACCAAGCGTCTGGATGCTCGCCAACATCACCGGGGCGCTCCTGGTTTCGACGAGCAACCGTTCCGAGGCGGCGGTCGGCTATGCCACGATGGATGGCGATACGTCCGGCGGCATCGCCCCGATCGCGGGCATCGACAAGGCCTACCTCCGCCGCTGGCTCCGCTGGCTCGAATGCGAGGGTCCCGAGGGCGTCGGCCCAGTTCCTGCGCTTGCCGCGGTCAACGCCCAGGCTCCAACGGCCGAGCTGCGGCCCAGCGAGGCCGGCCAGACCGACGAGTCCGATCTGATGCCGTACGACGTGCTCGATGCGATCGAGCGGGCCGCCATCCGTGACAAGCAGACGCCGCTCGAGGCGTGGCGGCGGCTGCGGCGGGAATTTCCCGCTTACGAAGCGGCGCAACTGGCGGTCTGGACGGAGCGATTCTTCGCCCTCTGGAGCCGAAATCAGTGGAAGCGGGAGCGCTACGCACCATCGTTTCATCTCGACGACCAGAATCTCGATCCCAAGACCTGGTGCCGATTTCCGATCCTCTCCGGCGGCTTCGCCAGTGAACTCGCGGACCTACGCGCGGCGGTCGCAGCCGAGTCGTGACATGCCGCTGATCGAGGCGGACTGGCGGCCAGGGACGAGAGTCGAGGTTTTGCGGGAAAATGAGCCCTGAAAACGGACTCGCTCACCCGAATCAGGCCTGCTAGAGTCCGCGACCAGCCCGAACTGCCATGCGGAGTTCTTTCATGACCGCTCGCCCGCCGTCGATGTTCCGCCGCCCTGGTGTCGTCGCCATGCTCGTCCTCGTGGCACTCTGCGAAAGCACGGCATGGGCCCAGGTCGGCTCGCCGCTCCCCTCGCCATCACAGGCTCCCTCTCAGCAGCAGCCACCGCAGCGGGTTGCGTCCGTGGCGCCGCCACAACAACAGCCTGCGCCGCTGTCGCCCGAACAGCAGGCCGCACTCGATCAGTTGCTCGCCGCCTGGGAGACCCGCAATGCAGCCGTTCGCACGTGGTCCTGCGGATTTCGCAAGTGGGAATACAACGCCTGGAGCCCGGCCGAAGCCAACGGCGAACGGCTCGCCTTTGCCGAGAGTTCCGGCGAACTGAAATACGCCGCGCCCGACAAGGGACTGTTTCGGGTCAAGGAGACGAAGCAGTGGAGTCCGGAGAACCGGCGGTATGAGGTCCGTGCCAGTGACACGGGCGAGCACTGGGTCTGCAACGGCGAGAGCATCTACGAGTTTCGGCATACGGAACGTCAGCTCCGGGAAACGAAGCTGCCGCCCGACATGCGGGGCATGGCGATCAGCGACGGTCCGCTGCCCTTCGTGTTCGGAGCCAAGGCCGAGACCCTCAAGAAGCGGTACTGGATGCGGATCGTCACGCCTCCTGATGTCCGCAACCAGATCTGGCTCGAGGCGCTGCCGAAGCACCAGGCGGACGCCGCCAACTTCTCGAAGGTCGAACTGATCCTTCAGGCACGGGAACTGATGCCCTTCGCGATCCAGATCTTCAAGCCCGCCGGTCAGGACAGAGATGTCTACCAGTTCGATCCCAACACGAATCTCATCGACAAGGGGCTCGACATGATTCGTGATTTCGCCAAGCCGATGACTCCCTTCGGATACAAGTACGTGCTCGAGGATCTCCAGGCGCAGGCGCCGCCGGCAGCGGCGGCGACCGTTCGTTGACCGGCTCGTTTCCGCCGGCCCGCCGCCCCCATAGGGACGTTCAGCCCTTGGCGGCCGTGGCGGATGACGACTGCTCGTCGGTGGGACAGACTGGATATACTCATCCATCTTCCCGGAGGTCGCTGATGCCGCTGGTCGATCCTGCCCATCCGTTGTTTCAACTGCTGCAACGCGATCGTCGGTACACGCTCGATGCCTATCTGTTCGTGCTGGAGGCCCTCTCCTTCGCACAGGAGTCGCTGGGCATGGGGCAGGAGCCAGCCACCGAAGATCTCGAGCCCCTGCCAGACGACGCGGGGGAACCCGCCGCCGAAACACGTGCCAAGGCCGGCCGTCGCCGCCGCCGTCGCCGGCAGGCCGAACGGCACGTCTCCGGTCAGGAGCTCTGCGAAGCGGCGCGGCTCTACGGACTCCAGCAGTACGGTTACCTCGCTCCGACGGTGCTCTCGACATGGGGCATCCGCCAGACGGCCGACATCGGGGAGATTGTGTTCAACATGATCGACATCGGCCAGATGCGAAAGACCCGCGCGGACCGGCGCGAAGACTTCCACGCCGTCTACGAGTTCGGCGAGGCGTTCTGCAAAGACCTGTCGTTTGTCGTGCCTGATCCCGTATGACGGTCGAAGCTCCCACGAAGGACGTGCATCTGGGCCAGCATCGGCGATTCATCGCCGTCGCGCTGCTCGAACTTTTGTGGTTGGTGTTTCTTGTCTGGCTTGCAAGCGTGGCATGGCGGGGGTGAGTCGACCGCGAACTGGCCGTTCGCTCGTGACCGCCCCAAACTGAGGACTCGAGCGGTATGAGGATCGTCTTCACCGGAATGCCTCTCTGGGCGGCGCTCGTTCCGTTGGCGGCCTACCTGACCGCGATCGGCCTCGTGCACTTGCGTCGGAGGCCAGTGACGGTCTCCGGCCAGGTTGATGCGTTGCTGCTGGTGGCTGCGGTGTCGGGGTTCGTGATGGTGGGGCCGCTGGCCCTGTTGCAGCCTGCCGCGGGCACTTCGGCATGGACGGCGGTGGCCCTGCTCGTGGGGTTTGCCCTGCTCGTGGGGTTTGCCCTGCTCGCCGCCCGGCCGCGACTGGTCGTTTATAACGTCGGAATCGATCAGCTTCGGCCCGTGGTCGCGGAGGTGGTAACCGGGCTCGACGCAGCGGCGCGGTGGGCAGGGGAGACAGCCGCGCTCCCCACGCGCGGCCTGCAGATCCACCTCGACGATCGCGGCCCGGCTCGCACCGTGAGCATCATCGCCGCCGGCGGGCGGACTTCCCCGGAGTCCTGGTCCGAGTTCAGCCGCCGCCTGCGACGATCCACTGCGGTGCTGAAGGTGCGTTCCAGCCCGTGGGGTGGTGTCTTTGCGGGAATGGGTGTGACACTGGCGGTAGCGGCGGCGTGGCTCGCCGTCCGCGGCTGATGCTTCCCGCGGGGCTCACGAGGAACGGCCTGGCGTGACGGCCTGGCGTGACGGCCTCAGCGAGGGAGAGGGGGCGATGCAGCCCGCTTCCGCCCCGATTTCGTCGGGAGTTCGGGGCAGGACTCGGCCACCAGTCGCGTCATCGTGTTCAGCGACACGCCGAGCAACGTAGCCGCTTGACCGCGATGGCCATTCGTGAACGCGAGGGCCTGCCGGACGGCCAATCGGCGGAGTTCGTCGAGATTAAACATCGGAACCCTCGGCTCGCCGCCCACGACTGCGGCTTTGATGCCGGCCTCGACGGCGCTGGCAGGAGACGCCGAGGCAGCGTCTTCGGCGACGCTCGCCGGTGTCTCGCCGGCAGCTTCCCGCTGCTGCTCGCTCAAGGGCCGGGCGGCCGGCGCTGCTGCTGCATCGAACACCTCAGCCAGCACGGTTTCGATCCGATCTTCGAAGACATACGCCCGCTGCACCGTTTGGGCGAGCTGCCGTACGTTGCCCGGCCAGGAGTGCCGGACGAAACGCTCCAGCATCCGATCGTCGGGTTGCCACTGCGGCCGGTCATACTCGCGGGCGAAGTGGGCCGAAAAGTGCTCGATGAATCGGGGGATATCGTCCTGTCGCGTGCGGAGCGGAGGCACCGTGAGGTGGATCGTGTTGAGGCGGTAGAGCAAATCCTCGCGGAAGTTTCCGCCGGCGACCTCCACCTCGAGATCGCGGTTGGTCGCCGCGATGACCTGCACGTCGATGGCGTGGGTCTCGGTGGAGCCTACCGGGGTGACTTCCCATCGCTGCAGCACCCGGAGCAGTTTGGGCTGCAGATCGATCGGCAGTTCACCGATTTCATCGAGGAAGATGATGCCCCCCTCGGCGGCGCGAAAGGCGCCTCGTGACGCTCCGAACGCGCCGGTGAAGGCGCGCTTCTCGTGGCCGAAGAGCTGGCTCTCGGCAAGATCGGCGACGAGCCCGCCGCAGTTGATGGCCACGAACGGCTTTTCGCACCGCGGGCCGGCGGCGTGGATGGCGCGGGCGACCTCCTCCTTGCCGCAACCGGTCTCACCGGTGATGAGGACCGAGCAATCGAACGTCGCCACCCGGGCGATGTTCTCCTCGAGCCTGCGAACGGCCTCGGAGGTGCCCGAGAGCCGCGGCCATTTCTTGTCCGCCCGAGAGCCGAGGCGACCCTGGCGCGTGAAGGGAGAAGGGGGTGATTCCTGCCCTAACTGCGATGAATCCATGCCCGTGTCGATGCCTTTTGGGCA
>JBPCTA010000539.1:0-13260 GCA_051006595.1 Pirellulales bacterium | reverse complement strand
GTGGCTGCGGAGGTCTGATGCGGAGGTCTGAGAGGCTCTCGTGCCACGGAGAAACAACCTGGTGATGCCCGAGACCGCTCGATGGCGCGTTGCCGGTGTGGCGGGCGTGATCCTGCTCGCGATCAGCACGCCCGCAAGGCCCGGCGAGTCGAGCTCGTGGACGTTCGACTTTGGCGCAGGAACTCCTGCGACGGGGCATACCGCCGTCACGCCCGACACACGATACAGCCACGACACGGGCTTCGGCCTGGAGGGCGCAGGCGACGTGTCTTCCTGGCAGACGGAAGCCACGGATGACCGGCGGGCCACCGGGCTCGTGGGTGCCGCGCCGTTTCTGTTGTCGGCAGCTGTTCCCGAGGGCATCTACGACGTGACGGTCACGCTCGGGCATCCCTCGAAGCCGACAGCCGTCACCGTCAAGGCGGAAGCCCGTCGGCTGATGGTTCACAACGTGCGGCTCGAGCCAGGCGAGTTTGCGACACGCACATTCACCGTCGCCGTCAAGCGGCCGTTGCTCGCCTCGGGAAAGCGAATCAACCTCAAGCCTTCGCAGCCCGCCTGCAACTGGGACGAAAAGCTCACGCTCGAGTTCAACGGGTCGGCGCCGAGCGTGGTCGCCGTCCAGATCGAGCCCGCCCAAGACCCGGTCAACGTGTTTCTCGCCGGCGATTCCACCGTCACCGATCAGGACGGCGCGGTCTTCACGGGCTGGGGGCAAATGCTGCCGCGGTTCTTCAAGCCCGGGGTGGCCGTCACCAATAGCGGGCAATCGGGAGACTCGCTGCGATCGTTTCGGGGCAACGGTCTTCTGGACAGGATCTGGGAGACGGCCCGGCCAGGCGACTATCTGTTTATCCAGTTCGGTCACAACGACCAGAAGGACCAGCGTGAGGGAGCCGGTGCCTTTACGTCGTACAAGGAGAATCTCGAGGACTATGTCGCCGCGGCCAGAAAAAGACAGCTCACGGTGGTGCTGGTGACGCCGATGGAGCGGCGGCGATTCGAGGGCCGTGTTCCGCAGGCCACGCTGGCCGACTACGCCGAGGCCGTTCGGCAGGTGGGCCGGGAGCAGACGGTGCCGGTGATCGATCTGAATGCCGCGAGCCTGCAACTCTACGCAACCCTCGGCCCAGAGGGTACGAAGCGGGTGTTTCTCGACTATCCCGCCGGCACGGCTCCCGATGGCCGCAAGGAGCCGGTCGTCGACAACAGCCACTTCGACAACTACGGCGGCTACGAACTCGCCCGAATCGTGGCCACCGGAATCAGCGAGACGTTGCCCGAACTCCGCGGGCTTCTCTGCGCTGACTTCGAGCCGTTTGATCCCACGCAGCCGGACGACATCGTGGCAGTAGCGCTGCCTCTGAGCCCGGTTGCTCCCCCTGCGGCAACGCCGGAAGGAAGTTGAAACATGCGACACTGGTCGCGGGAGGATACAACCAGGAACCTCGTTGCACACCTCGCGACCTTCGCACCGGAGCCGCCGACATGGAACACAGGACCACGCACGCCCGTAAGGAATACGAGCGAGGAGAACTCGACGAGGCGACGGTCGATCGCGATCCGATCCGTCAGTTTTCGGCCTGGTACGACGACGCCGTCGCGGCGGGCGTGCCAGAGCCGGAGGCGATGACGCTCTCCACCGCCACGCCCGACGGCCGTCCCTCCGCGCGGATCGTGCTGCTCCGCGGCTTCGACTCCCGCGGCTTCTGCTTTTTCACCAACTACGACAGCCACAAGGGCCGAGAACTCGCCCTCAATCCCCAGGCCGCGCTGACCTTCCACTGGGCCGACCTCGAACGGCAGTTGCGGATCGAGGGCCACGTGGAGCGGACGACGGCGGCCGAGTCGGACGGGTATTTTCGGACGCGGCCGAGCACGTCGCGGATCGGCGCCTGGAGTTCACCGCAGAGCGAGGTGATTCACGACCGGGAATCGCTCGAGACGCTCTTCGCCCGGTTTCGCGCAGAGCACCCAGACGACTCGGCGATCCCGCGGCCTGCCAACTGGGGCGGCTTTCTCCTCAAGCCTGCGCGGATCGAGTTTTGGCAGGGACGGCCAAGCCGGCTGCACGATCGGCTCGCCTTCCGCCGCGACCCGGCCGGACGCTGGATTCTCGAACGGCTCGCGCCGTAGGCCGCATTAGGCGAGGGCCACGGCGAGGTCGGCGGCGACACGGGCATTGTTGAGGAGCAGCGCCTCGTTCGTTTTCACGCTCGCCCCGCCGGTGAGGGCTCGCATGCGGTCGAGGAGATACGGCGTGACGTCACGGCCGCTCACTTCGATCGCCTCCACGAGGGCCGTGCCGAGCGCGGAGTCGTGGAGTTCCTTCGCCAGGGCGTCGGCCTCGGGCACGGGATTGGCGATCACGAGCCCCGATGCGAAGCCGAGGTCGAAGTGCGTGCGGACCGCGGCAGCGACGTCGGCGATCGTATGGCAGCGGCGGTCCACCCGCAGGCCGCTTTCGCGGCGATAGAAGGCCGGAAACTCGGCCGTGCCCACGCCGAGGATCGGCACGCCGAGGGTTTCGAGCATCTCGACGGTTCGCGGGAGGTCGAGGATCGCCTTCGCCCCGGCGCAGACCACGGCCACGGGATATCGCGACAGTGCCGTGAGATCCGCCGAGACGTCACCCGTCTCAGCCATGCCGCGATGCACGCCGCCGATGCCCCCCGTGGCAAACACGCGGATTCCCGCCTTCCAGGCGGCAAACATCGTCGCCGCCACGGTCGTGGAGCCACAGCCGCCGGCCGCGACCTCCGCCGCGAAGTTGCCAAGGTTGACCTTCACCGGATTCGGGGCCGCCGCGAGCCTCGCGAGGTCGTCACGTGTGATCCCCACGCGCACACACCCGTCGAGAATACCGATCGTGGCCGGGGTCGCGCCGTGCGCACGGACCGCCTCCTCGAGCGCCGCCGCCACCCGCTCGCCGTCGGGCTGCGGCAGGCCGTGCGTGACGAGCGTGGTCTCGAGCGCCACCACGGGCCGGCCGCTCGCGACCGCCGCGGCGACGTCGGGAGAGACATGAAAGAGGTCGCTCATGCAGATGCCTCCACGGGAGATGCGCTGAACCAGGAGGCGTATCGCTGGGCGGCGGCGGCGGGACTGGCGGCCAGCAATCCTCGGCTCCCCCAATCTTCGATCGCGAAACTCGCCGACACGATGCCCTGCTCGATGGAACGGCCGACGTCGCCGTGAGTGACGAGGCCGGCGAGAAAGCCACCGGCGAAGGCATCGCCCGCGCCGGTGGCATCGACGACCGCGCGGCTTCTCGACTGCCAGTTGCGAGAGCGGCCCTCGTGCAGATCGAGAAGCCGACCCCCGTTGGCCGCCCGCTTGAAGGCGACGTGCTTAAGTCGCGGCCCGGCGAGCGAGGGCACGATGCCCTCTACATCACCCGCGAGTCGCCACTCGTCCTCGCTCACGAAGAACAGGTCGATGTGTGTCAGCACGTCCCGCCAGGCGGCGAGCGTGCCATCCCGCACGAGTTCGAAGGGATCGAGCGAGACAAGACGGGACGTGCCTGGTGAGGGTGTGAGGTCGTGAGCGAGTTCGAGCTGCCGAGAAAGCGGCATGGGCGCCAGGTGAAACGCCCGGGCGGCCACATAGGTTGCGGGCAGATCGGCCATGGTCGGTGACACGTCGGCATGCGGCGTACAGTTGAGGTGATGCACGGTCCGCCGCACGTCGGGCTCGTAGAGCAGCCAGGCCCGTCCGCCGGTGCGATCGAGCCGACGGACGCCGGTGAGGTCGATGCCGCGAGAGGCGAGCGCCGCCAGGGCATCGGCCGGGTAGTCCGTTCCGGCCACGGAGCAGATGCCGACCCGTGCGGCCCACAGGGATGCCGCGAGCGCCGCGTGGAGCACGGCTCCGCCGGGCTCACCCATCAGCGTGCGGCCGTCGCGGAGCACGATGTCATCGACGAGCAGGTTGCCGAGCAGAACGATATCGGGCGCAGCCGCGGTCATCGGATTCCCCCGGAGGCCGCGGCAAAGGCGTCGGCCATCCGCTGCACGGCGCCGGGATCGAGCGGCAGCCGCCAGTCGCCCCGCTGCTTCACAGAGGAGCCCACGATGAGGCCATCGGCGGCGGCAAACGCCGCGACGTTGTCGGGTGTGATGCCCGAGCCGACAAACGCGGGGATCTCCACCGCCTCTGCCACCTCCTGCACCTCCGCCGGGTCGGCGGCCTGGCCGGTGGCAATGCCCGTCACGATCACTCCGTCGGCGAGCGAAAACTCGGCCGCCTTCGCCGTTTCGGCGATGCCCACGTCGGCCGTGAGCGAGTGCGATGAATGCTTCTTTTTGATGTCGGCGAACACCCGGACATGGCCGGCGTTGACGGCCGCGCGATACCGCAGGAGCGGACCGGCATCGGCCTCGATGAGCCCTTCGTCGGCGACATGGGCGAACACAAACCCTTCCGCCCGCACAAACGCCGCCCCGCAGGCGAGAGCCACGGCCATCGCCTCCTCGTTGGCGGCCGCAAGCACCTGCACGCCGAGCGGCAGCGGCACACTGCGACGTACCTCGCGACCAATCACGGCCATCGCGGCCACCACTTCCGGCCCCACATGCGACCGCAGGTAGGGCCGGTCGAACATGTTTTCGATCATCAGGCCGTGGAAACCGGCAGCCCGGTAGAGCTCGGCCTCGGCGACGGCGCGGGCGATCTCCGCATCGAGCCCTCGTCCGATGCCGCAGTGCTGCGGACTCCCGGGCAGCGGCCCCACGTGCAGCATCCCGATGAGGGCCCGCGAAGCGCCAAAAAGCTCCACCATGGCTGGCTTGGATTTCATGTCTAACGGTGTACCAGACGGCTCACGCGATTGGGAGCGGCTGTGGTTGCATCCCGGGCCTGCACCGCCGACAGTTGGGGAGTGTTCGCCCTGATCCCGAGGCTCTGATGGCCGCTCTCTCACCTTCCGTAGGCTCCTGGCACAGGCTCGACCGGGCTGGCCTTCAGGCCCTGATCGACGTCCTCTGGCACACCGGGCATCGCGTGGTGGGGCCGCAGGTGGCCGATGGGGCGATCGTGATCCGCGATCTCCACGGTGTGGCGGAGCTGCCGACAGGCTGGCTCGACGAGCAGGATGGCGGCACGTATCGGCTCAGGCACGATCCAGCGGCCGGCACCTTCGATCACGTCGTCGGCCCCCATTCGCTCAAGAACTTTCTTTTTCCCGCGCGGGAGACGATCGCATCGTTTGTCCAGATCGCCGGCTCATGGAATCAGTCACCTCCCTCGGCGGCAGCGGCTCCCCTGGCCGTGCTCGGCGTGCGCGGCTGCGATCTGGCGGCGGTCGCGATTCAAGACCGGGTGTTTCTTGGCAGTGGTCATGTGGACGAGGCCTACGCTTCACGGCGCGAGAAGCTCTTTCTGGTCGCGGTCAACTGTCGGCGGGCGGCTGCCACCTGCTTCTGCCACTCGATGGGAAGCGGACCGGCCGCGGGGCCGGGCTTCGATCTGGCGCTCACGGAGATCGACGACGGCTTCACTTGCGAGGTGGGCAGCGACCGCGGAGCAGCCGTGCTCGCGGCCGCCATGGCGACTGGGGCGACCATGCCCGACTGCTTGACGGAGGAGATCGAGGCGGCGCGGGGAGTTTCACGGACGCTGGCAACGCAGATGCACGACCGGCAGCCGGTCGCCGGCGAGCCCATGCCTCGCAGCCTCGACACCCACGGCATCCGCGACCTGCTGATGACGAACCTCGAACATCCCCGCTGGGACGAGGTGGCCGCGCGGTGCCTCTCCTGCACCAACTGCACGCTCGTCTGTCCAACCTGCTTCTGCTCGTCGGTGCAGGAAGTGGCCGACCTCTCCGGGGATCATGTGGATCGAGAACGGCAGTGGGCGAGCTGCTTCTCGCTCGATCATGCCCGGATGCACGGCCACAGCGTGCGAAACTCGACGGCCGCCCGGTATCGCCAGTGGCTGACGCATAAGTTCGCCGGCTGGATCGACCAGTTCGACACCTCGGGCTGCACCGGCTGCGGACGCTGCATCACCTGGTGCCCCGTCGGCATCGACGTCACCGAGGAGCTTGCGGCGATCCGGGCGACCGACGGGGGCGGATCGCCGCCTGGTGTATCGCCGCCTGGTGTATCGCCGCCTGGTGCGTCGCCGCCTGGTGCGTCGCCGCCTGGTGCGTCGCAGACCGGGGAGGCTGCGTCATGAGCGGCCCTTCGTCCGCGGCCACCTCGCAGGAAAGCCCCTGGCTGTCGCACGCCGCGCGGATCCGCGGGATCACGCCCGAGACGCCGGGAGTTCAGACCTATGAACTCGAGTTCGAGGATGCGGTCGTCCGGGATCGCTATCGATTTGTCGCCGGCCAGTTCAACATGCTCTATCTGCCCGGGGTCGGCGAGGCGCCGATCTCGGTGAGCTCCGATCCCGCGGGCCGGGGCACGATTGCCCACACCGTCCGTGCCGTGGGCAACGTTACCGACGCGCTCGCCCGGCTCGGCCTCGGCGATCAGGTGTTTCTCCGCGGTCCCTTCGGAACACCGTGGCCCGTGGCCGAGGTCGCCGATCGCGACGTCGTCATCGTGGCCGGCGGCCTGGGCCTGGCCTCGCAGCGGGCAGCGATTCTCTGCCTGGCGGCAGGGCGGGCTTGCCGCTCGGTCACGGTGCTCCACGGAGCCAAGCGGCCAGACGGACTGCTCTATGCCCGTGAGTACGACACCTGGCGGGCGGCCGGCGTTGCCGTCCACACGATCGTCAACGAGGCCGATGGCTTCTGGAGCGGCTCGGTCGGTCTTGTCACCGATCTGCTCGCCTGCTCGATCCGCGACCCATCCGCCACGACGATCCTCTGCTGCGGACCCGATCCGATGATGGTGGGCGTGGCCGAGGCTGCGATCGGGCGGGGCGTGGCCGCAAGTGATGTCCTTCTCTCGCTCGAGCGCAACATGGCCTGCGCGGTGGCCCACTGCGGCCTCTGTCAGTTTGGACCGCTCTTCATCTGCCGCGACGGCCCCGTGCTTCCCTATGCCCGGATCGCTGCATGGATGCGGATTCCGCAGGTCTAGGCTGGCGGTGGAGCCGGCTCGACGCCCCCGGCCGACGTGTCGCATGAATTGGAGCGTGCCGCGGCCGGAGGTCTTTGCTAGCGTTTCACGGAGGGCCTCGGCCCGCGGCGATTGAATCGGCGGGGCCGGAGTTTTTTATGAGGCAAGCACACAGCAGCGGAGCAGTCGGCAGGCTTGTCTGCATCGCCGTCGTGGCGACGGCCGCCGCCATGCATGCGCCGGCGGCCGATGCGCAGATCCAGTACCTCGACAATGGCTCGATCCGCCTCGGCGTGGATACGTCGAAGGGCGGTGGGATCGTGCTCCTTCAGCCCTCGGGGCCCCTCGGCTCCGGCTCGAATGTGGTCAACTCGTTCGATCTTGGTCGGCTGGTACAGCAATCGTATTACTCGGGACCGGCGTCGTTCGTTCCGGCGGGGACGACCCAGCACCCTTCCTGGAGCCCGTGGCCCTGGAACCCGGTGCAGGGGGGTGATGCCTACGGCAACCGGTCAACGCTGATCTCGGCGTCGAACAGCGGAACCCAGATGTACGTCAAGAGCCGTCCCAAGCAGTGGGCCCTGCAGAACGTCGATGCCGAATGCACGCTCGAGGAATGGATCAAGCTCTCGGGCAGCGTGGTCACCGTCCGCAACCGGCTCACCAATGCCCGGGCCGACGCCACGCAGTATGCCGCCCGCACGCAGGAACTGCCGGCGGTTTACACCTGGGCGAAGCTCACGCAGCTCAAGGCATATACCGGCACCCAGCCGTTTACCAGCGGCAGCGTTTCCACCATTCCCAACGCGGCTCCGCCATGGACGACGTTCCGGGCGACGGAGGGCTGGGCCGCCTACGTCGATGCCAACGACTGGGGGCTGGGCGTGTTTGCCCCTAACAACGTCAAGTTCATCGGCGGCTTCGCCGGCACGACGGGCACTGGCGGCCCCACGAGTTCGAACACGGGCTACATCTCGCCGATCAGGCAGGAGATCATCGACCACGACATCGTCTACGAACACACCTACCACCTGATTCTCGGCAGCCTCTCGTCGATCAGATCCTATGCGGTGGCCAACAAGCCTGATCTCCGGCCCGACTACCAGTTTCGTGGCACCCGCGACGGCTGGACCTATGTCAATGCGACCGATGCCGGCTTTCCAGTCGCCGACCGGCTGCATGTGAACGTCAACTCCAGCGATCCGCAGATGCTCGGACCGGAGTGCTCGTTCCGGGCGACGGACGTGCCGAAGCTCCACGTTCGGGTGGCGGCCTCGGTGGCCGGTGCCACGCAGACCTCGGGCAGGCTCTACTGGGAGCGGGAGAATGGCACCGCGGCGATGAGCGCCGCGCAGAGCAAGGGATTCACGATCACGGCCGACGGGCAGTTTCGCACATACGAGATCGACCTCTCGGGAACTTCGACCTGGACCGGTCAGATCTCGCGGCTCCGGTTCGACCCGGTGGGCAGTGGCACGACGGGCGATTTCGTGGAGGTGCAGTTCATCTCGGCCTATGCCCCGAGCACCATCTACGTGGACGTGGCCAGCGGCACGCAGACTCAGACGGAGGCGCGGGCCTTGTTTCTCACGGGCACGGCCGGGCTGACGAAGACCGGCGCGGGCACGCTCATTCTCTCCCACAGCAATGCCTACTCGGGAACCACGCGGGTGATGGAGGGCCGGCTCCTGGCAGCCCATCCGCGGGCCCTGGCCTCGAGCCCGGCGAGCGTGTTGGCGGGGGCGACGCTTGTGCTGGGGGCCGACGTGGATGCCTTGGTGAAATCGCTCGATCTCGCGAGCGGTGGCCGAGTGGATATCGGCACGGGCTCGCTCACGGTCACAGGGAGCATGGCGGCGGCGACCGTGTTTGCCAAGCTCGTCGAAGGCAGGGCGAATGGGCAGTGGTCGGGCACGAGCGGGATCATGTCGTCGGCCGTCGCCGCCGACGTCGCCGCCAATCGGCCGCGGGCGGTCGGCTGGAAAGACAACGGCAGCGGCTCGGTGACTTTCTCCTATGCCGCTCCGGGCGACACCAATCTGGACGGCATCGTGGACATGACCGACGTGGCGGGCTTCCTCGCTGCAGGCAAGTTCAACCGCGGCGTGGCGGCTCGCTGGGAGGAGGGTGACTTCAACTACGACGGCGTGGTTGACCTGCTCGACGCAGCAGAGTTTCTGACAAAGGGCCTGTACGACGCCGGGGCCTACGGCCCATCGGCTGCGGCCTCGACGATCGCTGGAGTGGCCATCGTGCCGGAGCCGGTGGTGCCGGCCGCAGGCATCGCATGCCTGATGGCCATGTGGGCATCGCGGCGGCGATTCCAGCGTGGGCGTCTTCGAGGGCCTTCAGCAGCGTGGCCTTCGAGAGGTAATGGTCCGCGTTGCTGGTCGGCATGTACAACGTGAACCGTGGGAGACGTCCCCGCTGCAGTCCCCGCCGTTCAAGAGAAGCCCCATGCCGCGATTCTCGGTGCTCGCAGTCGTTCTTGGCATCCTGGTCGTCGTCGGTCTCAACACCACCCCGGCTTCGCGGACGGCCTGCGGTGACGATCCGGCAGGTGGCAGCGTGGCGCTGCAGCCACATCAACCAGGCTCGCGCTCGCCGCGGTCGCTCGAGGGCTTCACGATTCTGGTGGACGATGCCCTGCTTCCCGGCGGTCCAAACGAGCCCCTCGGCCGCGAGGCCCTGGCGTTTCTCGCCGCCAAGCTGGCGGAGATCCGCATCGTTCTGCCCACGGAGAAAGTCGATGCCTTGCGAAAGGTGACGATCGTGCTGGATCGCGAGTGCGGAACGCTGGACAGCATGCAGTATCACCCCAGTGGCGACTGGCTCGCCGCCAACGGCTATCCACGGTCGCTCGAGAAGTGCGTACACCTTCCTCGGGCTCGCGACGTCGCCACCCGTCGTAACATCAACGAACAGCCTTGGGTGATCCTCCATGAACTCGCCCATGCCTACCACGACCAGGTTCTCGGCTTCGATGATCCGCGGATCGTGGCGGCCTGGGTGGCATTTGGAAAGAGCGGCCGGGGTGACGACACCCTCCTCTTCAACGGTTCCCGTGTGCGGCACTACGGACTCACCGATCACAAGGAGTTTTTCGCCGAAATGACCGAGGCCTACTTTGGCTCCAACGACTTCTATCCGTTCAATCGAGCCCAGCTGAAGACGGAGTTTCCCGAGATCTTCCAGCTTCTGACCGAGATCTGGGGGCCGATCCGCTAAACGTCCCGAGCCGCCTTTCCCGGAAGGTCATTGTCCTTGCCGTGCATGCCCCTCGATAATAAGTCGGATGACTTCCAAGCCCCGACTCGCCGTGTTCAAGTTTGCCTCGTGCGACGGCTGCCAGTTGCAGCTGCTCGAGGCCGAGGATCGGCTCCTTCAGATCGCCGAGAAGGTCGAGATCGACCATTTTCTCGAGGCGCGGTCGCAGGTCGTGCCCGGCCCGTATGATGTTGGGCTCGTGGAGGGCTCGATCACGACGGCCGAAGATGCCGAGCGGATCCGGGAGATCCGCCGCCAGTGCCGGTTTCTCGTCACGATCGGCGCCTGCGCGACGGCCGGCGGCATCCAGGCCCTGCGGAACTGGGGCCGGATCGACGACTTCGTGTCGAGCGTCTACGCCACGCCGGCCTTCATCGACACGCTCGCCACGAGCACCTCGATCGCCGACCACGTGCCCGTTGACTTCGAGCTCCGCGGCTGTCCGATCGATCGCGGGCAGCTCCTCGATCTGATCACGTCGCTCGTCCTGGGCCGCAAGCCCCGCGTGCCGGGGCACAGCGTGTGTGTCGAGTGCAAGGCCCACGGGACGGTGTGCGTGGCCGTGGCCAAGGGGATTGCCTGCCTCGGGCCGGTCACGCAGGCGGGCTGCGGCGGGATCTGCCCGGCCCACGATCGCGAGTGCTTCGGCTGCTTCGGGCCGAGCGAATCGCCAAATCTCGTGAGCCTCACCGGCTTCTATGAGCAGCGCGGCGCGCCCCGCGACGCGCTCGTGCGGCTCGTACGGTCGTTCAACGGCTATGCACCGGCGTTTCGGGCGGAGAGCGACCGGCTGGAGGCGAAGCCGACATGAGCGTGGTCCGCCGGTTCAACGTGAAGTCGCTCACCCGCGTCGAAGGGGAGGGCTCGCTTCGGGTTCGCGTGGTCGATGGCGGCATCGAGATCGCGGAGTTTTCGATCTACGAGCCGCCGCGGTTCTTCGAGCGACTCGTCCGCGGCCGCGAGGTTCGCGAGGTGCCCGATATCGTGGCGCGAATCTGCGGCATCTGCCCGGTGGCCTATCAGGTGACGGCCTGCGAGGCGCTGGAGAAGGCCCTGGGGATCGCGGTCACCCCCGACATCCGCCGCCTCCGCCGGCTGCTTTACTGTGGCGAGTGGATCCAGAGCCACGCGCTCCACGTGCACCTGCTCCATGCCCCTGATTTTCTTGGTGCTGAGAGCGGATTCACGCTCGCCACGACGCATCCCGACCTCGTGAACCGCGGCCTGCGGCTCAAGAGCGTCGGTACGAGAGTGATGGAGGTGATCGGGGGCCGCGCGGTGCATCCGATCAACGTCACCGTCGGGGGCTTCTATCGCAGTCCGGCGGTGGCCGACATCCAAGGCCTCGTGCCCGACCTCGAATGGGGGCTTGCCGCGTCACTCGAGATGATCGCCGAGGTGAGCCAGTTCAGTTTTCCAGGCACACCGCACGAATACGACTGCGTGTCGCTGCAGCCGGCCGTCGGCTATCCGCTCGACGATGGGCGGATCGTCTCAACCCGCGGGCTCGACATCGACGTGGCCGACTACGAGCGGCACTTCGCGGAACGGCAGGTGCCGTGGAGCACGGCGCTGCACAGCCTGACCGTGCCCGATGAGCAGCCGTATCTCGTGGGGCCGCTCGCCCGGGTCAACCTCTGCCTCGACCGGCTCCCGCCTCTGGCTCAGCGGGCCGCCGAGTCGTGCGGCCTCGAGTTGCCGCTGCGGCTCTCGGCGCAGAGCATCGTGGCCCGGGCAATCGAGATCGCGGCCGCGTTTGAGGAGGCGCTGGCGATCGCACGGGAGGCCGTCGCCGAGATCGCACCCTGCCGCATCGACTACGAGCCGCGGGCGGGTGTCGGCTGCCATGCCACCGAGGCACCGCGTGGGCTTCTCTATCACCGCTACGAAATCGGGGAAGACGGGCTGATCGCGCACGCCGTGATCGTGCCGCCGACCTCGCAGAACCAGGCACAGATCGAGGCCGATCTCAGGGCGATGCTGCCCGCGGCGCTCGCGCTCGACGACGCTGCGGCCACGCATGCCTGCGAGCGGCTGATCCGCGATAACGATCCCTGCATCAGCTGCGCCACGCATTTCCTCAAGCTCGACGTGGCACGGTTATGAATGCTGGCCGTTGCGGCCGGCGATCCGTGCGGGCCCCACGCCGTCAGGCGTAGGTGGGCCCTGTATAAGCCCAACGCCGTGAGGCGTGGGGATGAGGCTTGGATGGGCTGGGCGTTCACGGGGCTTGCCCGCGGCCTTACGGCCGGTCGGCTTTCACGTGACGAGCAGGCGGGCGAGAGCCGCATGGACGACTCCGCTCAGCCGGCGGATACCGCGATCGCTTCGGTGACGGTTTTCGTGCCGAGCGGCCGCTTGTCGTCGAACGGCTCGTCGGCCGATCCGTCGGGCCACGTCTGCGGATCGGCGTAAAGTTCGTCGTCGTCAAACTCCGTTTGCAGCCGCTCGATCTCTGCCTTCAGTTTGGCGAACACCCTCGCCACGTCGGGCCGCCTTGCCTCCTCAGGATCATAGAGAAGGTTGTGCTGCTCGGACGGGTCCACGACGAGGTCGAAGAGTTCCCAGGCGTCCTGCTTCCAGTAATGGATCAGCTTGTGGGTTGCGGTGCGAACGCCGTAGTGGGCCCGCGTGTTGTGATGGCCGGGGTCGTGGTAGTAGCGGTAGTAGATGCTCGTTCGCCAGTCGGCCGGCCGCTCTCCGCGGAGCAGCGGTGCCACGCTCCGGCCCTGCATCGACTCTGGGATTGCGACGCTGGCGAGATCGAGGATCGTGGGAGCGAGGTCGATGTTGGCGACGAACTGGTCGGGCGTGATGCCCGGCATGATTCCTGGGCCACGGGCGATCAGCGGCACCCGGAGCCCTGGTTCGTACATGAACCGTTTGTCGTAGAGGCCGAGATCGCCGAGGTACCAGCCGTTGTCCGACGAGTAGAAGACGATGGTGTTTTTCGAGAGGCCGGTTAGGTCGAGGTAATCGA
>JBPCTA010000538.1:0-3417 GCA_051006595.1 Pirellulales bacterium | reverse complement strand
CGATCGATGTGGCGCCGGGCCGGGGCCCTGCCGATGATCCGCATCATGCCCGCGCCATCGCCCGACAGGCGACGGAGTTCATCGCCACCAGCGGAGAGAAGCCGTTCTTTTGCTACGTGCCGCTCCACTCGGTGCACGTGCCCCTGCGGTCGTCGGCGGAGCGCGTGGCCGCGGTGCAGCAGCGGCCGCAGGACGTGACGGCTGCGGGGCCGCCCGAGGTGCCGGGAGGGGATCGTACCGCCCGCGCCGTCCAGGATCATCCGGTCTACGCGGCGATGATCGAGGAGATGGACGAGGCTATCTCGACGGTGCTTGCGGCCTTGGAGGAGGAGGGAGTCGCCGACGACACACTCGTCGTGTTCACCAGCGACAACGGCGGGCTGTCGACGGCCGAGGGCTCCCCGACGTCGAACCTTCCGTTCCGGGCGGGCAAGGGCTATCTCTACGAGGGGGGCATCCGCGTGCCTCTCGTGGTCCGCTGGCCCGGGGTCGCGAAGCCGAGCTCGACATCGGATGTGCCGGTCACCACGCTCGACATCGCCGCCACGCTGCTGGATGCTGGCGGGGCGTCGCCGCCCCCCGATGAGTCCCTCGACGGCCTGAGTTTCCGGCGGCTCCTCGAGGGCTCTGGCACGCTGCCGCCCCGCGACCTCGCCTGGCACTATCCGCACTATTCAAATCAGGGCAGCCGGCCTTGCGCCGCGATCCTCGCCGGCGATTCTCGGGATGGCATGCGGGAAAAGATGATTCTCCACGACGAGGATGGCCGGGTGGAGCTCTATGACCTCGCCGCCGACGAGGGAGAGCAGCAGGACCTCGCCGGCGAGCGGCCCGAACGGGCCGCGGTGCTGCGGGCAAGGCTCGAGCAGTGGCGGGCGATTGTTGGCGGCCGGATGCCCACGCCGAACCCGAATCCGGTTGATCCGTATGGTCCGGAGGGCTTGCCACCGAAAAGCCAGCCGGCATCGACGGGCCCAAAGGTAGACTGATGGGCTCGTCATCACGATGGAGGAGTGTGCGTGATCAAGCGTGCAAGGATCGTCCTGTATTTCGTCGCTGTGGTGATACTGGCCCAGAGTACCCGCGGCGACGACTGGCCCAACTGGCGCGGGCCGGCGCTTGACGGCAGTGCCGCGGGCACCGGATATGTGGCCGAGTGGGGGCCTGACAAGCACGTGCTCTGGAAGGTTCCCCTCCCGGGTCTCGGCGCGAGCACGCCGGCTGTGTGGGGCGATCGTGTCGTCGTCACCTGCACGATCGACGGCAAGGATGCCGTGATCTGCCTCGACCGTACCGGCCAGGAGCGCTGGCGGAAGACGCTGGGCGAGGCCAAGCCCGGCAAGCACAAGAAGGCCACCGGCGCCAATCCGTCACCCGTGACCGACGGCGAGCGGGTGTGGGTGTATTTCAAGAGTGGTGAACTCGCCTGTCTCGATCTCGCCGCCGGCGCAGTGGCATGGAGCACAAACCTGCAGGAGCGGTTCGGCGACGACACGCTCTGGTGGGATCTGGGCACGTCGCCGGTGCTGACGACCACGGGTGTGATCGTGGCCGTGATGCAGACCGGCCCGAGTTATCTGGCGTGCTTCGATCGCGCAACAGGCGAGTTGCGCTGGAAGCACGACCGTGATGTGCCTGCGCCCGAGGAGGCTGCGCAGAGCTATTCGACGCCGGTGGTGGCCCCGGGTGATCCGGCGCGGGGGGAGCCCGGCGAGGTACTGTTCGTGCTCGGGGCCGACCACGTGACGGCCCACGATGCAGCCGACGGCCGGGAGTTGTGGCGGGTGGGCGGACTCAATCCCGAGAGTAACGGCTTCTTTCGCTCGATCGCCTCTCCGGTGCTGGCCGGCGACCTCGTGATTGCGCCCTACGCCCGCGGAGGGTCGATCACGGCGATCCGCCGGGGTGGATCAGGCGATGTCACGGCGAGCCATGTGGCTTGGACGCGGAAAGACATCGGCGCCGACGTGCCGACACCGGCTGTCCGGAATGACCGCATCGTCGTTTGCAGCGACAAGGGACTCGTCGAGGGCCTGAATGCGGCAACAGGGACGACCGCGTGGCGAAAAGACCTTCCCAAGAACCGCAACGCCTACAGCGCCTCGCCGGTGATCGTCGATGGCCGCGTGATTGTGGTTCGCGAAGACGGCGTGGCGAGCGTGCTGGAGTGCCCCGGCGATACGGCTGCCGGTGAGGTCACCGTGCTTGGCGGCGGCAGTCTGGACGAGATGACCGTGGCGACCCCCGTCTGTGTGGATGGTCGGATCCTGCTGCGAACGCACGATTCCCTGTGGTGCATCGGAGCGAAGTAATGCGTGATGACGTGATGCCGGACAAGAGGTTCGGCAACCATTTTCTGGTGCTGGTAGCGGTCCTCGTGGCAGCCTGCGGCTGGGCGGCGGACGGTGCCGATGAGCAAAAGCCGGCGCGACTGCTCGTGGTGAGCGTGACCACCGGATTTCGGCATGCCTCAATCGGCATGGCCGAGTCCGTGCTCGAGGAACTCGGCCGGTCCTCTGGCCTCTTCCACTGCGATCATCTGCGGATGCCGCCGGGTCGCCTGCCGCAACCCAAGGCCCCGAAGCGGGCCAAGGACACATCGGACGAACTGTGGAAGCAGCAGGAGGCTGATTTCAAGGCTCAGCAGGAGCGATTCCGACTCGACGATCAGTCGTGGCAGGCGGGGCTGACGGCGGAGTTTGCCAAGGTGTTTTCTACCGAGTCGCTCCACGACTTCGACGGTGTCGTGTTCCTCAGCACGACGGGCGATCTGCCGCTGCCCGACCTCACCGCCTTCCTCGACTGGATCAAGTCGGGTAAGGCCTTCATCGGATTCCACGCGGCCACCGATACCTTCAAGAGTTCCGATGCCTACTGCGACATGATCGGCGGCCACTTCGCGGGCCATCCCTGGACGGCCGCCGGCGAGCACGCGTTCGTCGTCCACGAGCCAGGTCATCGCGTGGTGGCGATGTTTCCCGAACGGTTTCGCTGGAAGGAGGAAATTTACCAGTACGACCTCCGCTACAAGCCCGAGAACCTCCGCGTGCTCGTCAGCCTCGACATGCAGGCGAGCACTCCGAAGGAGCCCTGGCACGTACCCGTGGCCTGGGTCCGCGACTACGGGAAGGGCCGCGTGTTCTCGACCAACTTCGGCCACAACGACGCCACCTGGAAGGAACCGAGGTTCCAGAAGCACATGACCGAGGGGATCGCCTGGGCCCTCGGCCGCTTCGATGCGCCGGCAACACCAAATCCGGATGTGCAAGCAGCGGAGTATCTGCGGAGCGTGGTGGTGACGGCCGCGGCGGCGACGCATGCCGACGCCGATATCCTGCTGGCCAAGACCAACGCAAAAATCAGTGAAGACCCGGCCTGGGCCGCGGGGCTGCGGCCGATGCTTCTCGAAGTGCGGGA
>JBPCTA010000537.1:0-2917 GCA_051006595.1 Pirellulales bacterium | reverse complement strand
GCGGCAGCGTGACCGCCCTCAACGCCACGCTCGGAAGCGCCGCCGGGTCGAGCGGGAATGCGACCGTGAGCGGGGGCAGCCTGGCCAGCAGTGGCCAATATGGGAGTGCCATCACCGTGGGCGATGCTGGCCGAGGCTCACTCCTGATCAGTGGCGGCAACGTGAGCGACGACAACGGCTATCTGGGAAAGGGTGCCGGATCCAGCGGCACAGCAACGATCACGAGTGGCACCTGGGCCAACGGCACCTATCTGTATGTCGGCCACTCGGGCGCTGGCAGCCTCGCGATCCAAGGTGGCCAGGTGACTGATCAGTGGGCCTACATAGGCTATGCCGCAGGTTCGAGCGGCACCGCGACGATCACCGGAGGCACCTGGGCGACCACGAGCGATCTCACCGTCGGATACTCAGGCACCGGCTCGATGCTCGTCGCGGGCGGGAATGTGACGAACGTCCGCTGCTGGGTGGGCAACAGTGCGGGATCGAGCGGCAGCGTCACCGTCACCAGCGGCACCTGGGCCAGCAGCGGCAACCTCGAGGTCGGGGCCAGCGGCAACGGGACGCTCGTTGTCAGCGGCGGCCGCGTGACGAACACGACCGGCTACCTGGGCTCCGGCGCGACCGGTGTC
Source organism: Pirellulales bacterium (assembly GCA_051006595.1). Lineage (GTDB taxonomy): Bacteria > Planctomycetota > Planctomycetia > Pirellulales > UBA1268 > QWPN01. The sequence continues at coordinate 2,288 of JBPCTA010000537.1, read as the reverse complement.
GCCACGATCAGCGGAGGCACCTGGGCCAGTAGCAGTAGTCTCTTCGTCGGATTGGTTGGCACCGGCACCTTGAACCTCACCGGGACGGGTGTCGTGAGCGTCGGTGGCGGCAGCGGCGTGGTGACGCTCAACCGATACGCGGGCGCGGCGGGCACGCTCAACATCGGCACCGGCGGCATCGCCGGCACGCTGGCTGCCGGGATCGTCACGGGCTCCCAGTCCTCGGCGATCGTAAACTTCAACCACACCGGTGAGACGACGTTCACGGCTGCGCTCACGGGCCGGTTCGCCGTCACCAAGGCTGGCGCCGGCACGACGATCCTCACCGGGGCGAACAGCTACGAGGGCTCCACGACCGTGTCGGCTGGCTTCGTCCAGATCGACACCAACTCCCGCCTGGGCACGAGCACGCTCCAACTCGCCGGCGGTGGCATCCGCTACGGCGCCGCCTTCAACGACCTCCGCGGGCTCGCGCTAAGCGGCAGCGGCGGCACGCTCGACACGAATGGCTTCAGCGTCAGCTACGGGTCGGTCCTGTCCGGCACCGGTTCCCTGGCCAAGGCGGGAGCGGGATCGCTGACGCTGTTGGCGGCCAGTTCCTACAGCGGTGGCACGACGATCACGCTGGGCACGCTCGTCGCCGGCAACGCGGCCGCCTTCGGCAGCGGCGGGATCACCATCTCCTCCGGCGGCACGCTCGACCTCGGGAGCCTCGCCGTCACCAACACGATCACCAACAACGGCGGCACGCTTGCCAACGCCGGATCCTACTCGGGCACGTCCACGGTCAGCGGCACGGCCGACTACACCGGCGCGGTCGGCGGCACCGTGGTGGTGGACGCGGGGGGCGTGGCCAGCTTCAGCGGCTCCGTGAACGCCCTGTCGGTGAACGCCGGCGGGCAGGCGAACCTCGGGGACGGCTCGTCGGTGGTGCAGGCGTCCGTCACGAACAACGGCCTCTTCGCCGTGAACCGCTCGGGCAGTTCCACGCTCTCGACGGCGATCAGCGGTTCGGGGGCCTTTCAGAAGCTCGGCTCCGGCATCCTCACCGTGACAGGCAACAGCTCGTTCACCGGTGCCGCCACCGTGGCGTCGGGCACGCTGCGGATGAACGGCTCATTCGGCGCCGGTGGGCTTTCGGTCGCGGCCGGCGCCTGGCTGCAGGGCACGGGAACCATCGGCGGACTCGTGACGGTCGCGGGCACGCTGGCCCCGGGCAACAGCCCCGGCGTGATCTCGCTCGGCTCGCTCGCGCTCGGCGGCACGAGCACGACCTTGATCGAGGTCAGCGGCACCAGTCGCGGCACGAGCTACGACGGCATCGACCTCACCGTCGCGGGTGGCCTGACCTATGGCGGCCTTCTGGAGTTTGCCTTCGGCGGCGCTGCGATTCCGGAGGGCACCTATGACATCTTCAGGTTCACGGGAGCCTCGTCTGGGTCGTTGGCCGCCGTCGAGTCCACGGGCTACTACCAGGGCACATGGACGAGCCTTGGCAGCGGCAGCTTTCAACTGACGAAGGATGCCCAGACGCTGACGTTTTCCGAGTCCTCGGGCGATCTGATCGTGGTCCCCGAGCCGGCCGCGCTCGCCGCGGTCGTGGTGGGCCTTGGTGCGGTGGCGGTGACGGCCGGCCGCGGTCGGCGGCGCAGGCGACGCTAGCCCGGGCGGTGAGGGCGGCGAGTGAACAGCGGCCGGCAAACTCCTGCTGCGACTGCCGAAAGGCCTCCACCGCTTTCGATCACCGCCGCCCAATCGACCGCCGCCTCGGTGGGCTTTGGCTTCACGCAGATCGCGCAGCGATTCACGACCACCGTAGCGGGCACTGGGGTCCACCTCGACTTGAACATCGTTACGGTGACTCCGGGTACGCCCCAGCCCTACACCCTCGAACTCTGGAGCGCCACTCCGGACGGCACCACGGTGAACGCCCTGCTGGCAACCATTGGAAGTGGCTCGGTGTCAACCACCGACAAGACCTTGATTACTTCCTTTGATCTGGTCTCCCCCCTGAATGCCGCCACCAACTACTTCGTGAAAATGAATGTCACCCCGGACTTCGGTCTGGTTTTGGGGCCCAACTCCTCAGCGACGCTGAACTCGGTCCTGCGATATGGCGTTGGCAATCTGAACAACACGGCCGCCCAGGCGGCCGCGATGCAGGTGAATGTGATCGCGGTCCCCGAACCAGGAATAACGGCGATGGGCCTCGTGGCCGTGGTGGCTGGAGGCGTCGGCCTGCGATGGAACCGACGGCGAGGAGGACGTCGACAGTCGCTCTGGTGCTG
>JBPCTA010000536.1:0-5602 GCA_051006595.1 Pirellulales bacterium | reverse complement strand
GCTCAGGGCTGCCCATACCCCGTCGCCGGACGATCGTTGCGCCCATCCTGGGCTTCACTCACTCGGATGCCGCCGGCGCTTCGCCATCCTGGCTGCGCTTGGCGTCATACGCCGGCTCGCGGGGCACGGGCAGCCCCTCGCCGATTTTGTGCCCGTGAAAGCCGACCGGCCGTAAGGCCGCGGGCGAAGCACGCTTGATGCCGACCGATCCTCGGTTCACTCTGCGCCTTACGGCGTGGGGCGTGAACAGACCGACGCGAAAAAGCCCTATCACTCGTCGTCGGCGTCGTCGGCCTGTTCGGCCGTGTTCCGGCCGCGGTTGTCGAGGCTCCACGGGCCGGTGCCGTTGGCAATCAGGAAGAGCATCGTGCCCATCAGGGCGACGTTCTTCATGAAGGCAATGATTTCGCCCTGCTTCGCAGCTGGTGAAGTGTCGGCGGGGAGTTTCCAGAAGTCGTGGAAGTAGTAGGTGGCGGCGGCGAGAAAGACGAGCAGCAGCAGGGCTCCGAACCGCCCCTTGTAGCCGAGCACGATCGAGATCGCGCCGATGACGAGAAAAGCAATCGCACCTCCCAGCAGGATGGTAGGGGAGGGCACACCCTCCGCCGCCATCTTCTCGACGGTGCCGTTGAAGTTCATCATCTTCCCTACAACGGCACTCATCACAAAAATCGCCGCGATCATCAGACGCCCGAGCAGGGATAGCAATCCGCGAATGGCGTGCATCTCATCACTCCCCTGAAGCTCAGTTCCCGCTGCTGCGACGGCGACGGTGCCGCCTCGACTGGTCGAGGACCAGCGCTCCAGCGATACCGATGCCAGCAAGCGCTGAGGTCGTCGGCTCCGGCACAGCGGGCGGGATTGAGAGGGTGGCCGAGTCGGAGATGGCACCACCGACTCCGGCGGGAGATTGCGTGAAACTGATCGTCATGCTCGCGGGGGCGGGATTGGGGACGAGAGCCGGATTGAACGTGCCGGCTGTGTAGTGGCCCAGCACGTAGAAACTCCGTTCGCCCGGTGCGTTGGTCTGCTCCGTGATCGACGTCGAGAGGAAGGAACCGAACGTCCCATTGCCGAAGCCGATGCTCGATGCCACCGCCGGATTGAAGGCCACGGGCCCAAAAGTCTGCGTGGAAAGTCCGGTGAAGTAGCCGACGCTCGCACCGGTCGAAATCAGATTGCCGATCGTGAGCGTCGAGGCCGTATTGATGTTACTCGTGTCGGCCACGGGGGTGCCGATGTCGGCGAACCCCTGGGAGCCGGTCGAAGCCTCGGCCGTCGGGAAGACGACGGGCAGTTCATTCTGGGTCAGAAGGTCGGCGCGGGCGTTGGCAGCACAGCAGGTGACGGCCGCAATGGCGACTGCGACGCCAAAGACACGGACAAACAGGGAGCGAAATCGGTTCATGACACAGGACCTTTCTCGTATCAGGTTCGGGCAGGCTCGAACGGCCGGGCATACCGAACACAAGGGTTGACGGGATGGGGATTGCTGGAATGAAACGGGGAAACGATCGAAAACGATCGACCCGATGCGGGGTTTCGGCGAGGAGACAAGCCTCGCCGGGGGGGCGGCACGGAACCCGAGACTCCGGGAAACCCTACGCGCCGAGTTTTCTGGCTTTTCCCGGCCTTTTCGGCCCTCACCAGAATGGTGCTCACCACCTCGGTGATGGCCTCACCATTTTGGTGAGACGACCCTGCCGCCCGCCGCTGCAGGCCTTGGCCGCAGAACGCCACTGGAAGGGGCGAGTGGGCCGAGCGGAGCGGAAGTGAGGGGATGAAAAACACGGAAAAACCTGGGAAAGAGTCAAAAAGCGAATCAAAAAGCGAAAAATGACGAAACCGAACCGCCTGATCCGAGCCCCTGTCGGGAGCGGGCGACCAACGTGGCTCAACCAGCCTGAAACCAACCGTCTCGACCCGCACTCCGAAGCCTGCGGCCGAGGCCAGCCTGCTTCCGTGCTTAAAGCCGAAGCCCGGAAAACCATCGGGAAAACGCAGTTACCTGCGAATCGGACGCACTTCCTCGGAAGTGATGCCGATCGCAACAACCATCACGGAACACCTCTCTCTCGATCGCGAAGGGAATCTCGTAAGGCTGGGCCGGCCGCCTATGGCAGTCCCAGTCGAGAGAAGAACAGTGCACGTCGTGTGCCAAAACCACGGTCGCTCATGAAAAGGACGGAAACCCGCTTGTTTCATGGCCTTTCAACTGGACTGCCGCTGACGGCAGCGGATTCCGGTGCTCACCATCCTGCGTGGGGCCCGCTGGGGGGGTGCGGGCTCCCGGTCTCTGCGGGTTCGATACCTTGGGCAGCGTGTGAACGCGGTCAAACCACGGGCCACCCGTTCCGAACACTCCCCTCAGCATCAGAACGGTCAGGAAAACGGTCATGAAAACCCTGCTCTCCATGTTCGCGGCCTTCGCGATGGTTCCGGCATTCGGCGATGAGTTCCGCGTGCTGGCGTGGAACGTGGAGAGCAACCGGCCGAATCAGCCGCCGGTCACGGATGCCGCGGTCATCGGCAGACAACTCGCGGACCTGATGCGGGATCCCGCGACGCGTTCCCAGATCGTGGCGCTCTCGGAGGTCGAGCCCAAGACGGCGCTTGTCTACCAGCAGGCGATCGCCGATGGGCTCGCGACCGAAGTCGATTTCGTCACCTCAGCCAGCGGCGGCTACCGGGATTGCGACTCCCTGATGCTCGTAGTCGACACGAAGCGGTTTCGGATCGAAGACGTGATGGAGCTGCATCGGTATGCCGGCATCAAGACCAACTTCAGTGTCACCGACCCGGGGTCGTCCGACTACGGGGCGGTCCGGGCGAGATCGCCGTTGATTGCGAAGATCCACGATCGGGCTGCGTCGAAGGACTTCTGGTTCATCGTGAACCATCTGGCTCGGGGCGAAGAGGATCTCCGGACCGATCAGGGGCGGGCGCTGCGGCAGTGGGCCGCCGATCGCGCAGAGCCCGTCATCGCCGCCGGCGACTTCAACTTCGACTATGTGTTCAGCACCGCGAAGGGCAATGCCGCCTTCGATGCCATGCTGGAAGGGGGCGTGTGGGAGTGGCTGAAGCCGGATCCCCTGGTTGATTCCAACTGGTCGGAAGATCCAAAGGCCGACGTGAAGGGGATCGACAGCTACCCGGGTTCCATTCTCGACTTCGTGTTCGTCGCTAACGGAGCCAAGGGCTGGAAGGGAACCTCCAACGTGATTGTCCGCGAGGGAGATTTCCCCGACACCGCCGAGACGAGCGACCATCGCCCGATCATCGCAACGTTTGAGCCACCGGGAACATCACCCGGAAGCACCAGCGGGCCATGAACGCGCGGGGGCGGATCAGCTCGTGATGCCCAAGGCCTTGGACCAGGCACTGGTGTTCGGCCAGTCGCCGAAGCGGGTGTGAGAGAAGGACGAGCCGTTGCTCGCCAGCAGTCGCCACGCGCCATTGGAGGCGTTGCGGACGGCCACGTCAGCCTTGCCGTCGCGGTTGAAGTCACCGACCGTGGCGAACTGCGATGTCGAGAGCACCGCCCACGCCGACGTGGAGAACGACGTGCCGGTGCTCAGCGACACGAACCAGGTGCCGTCGCTGGTCCGTTGGCCGACGATGTCGGTTCGGCCATCGCCGTTGAAGTCGCCCGCCCGAACGGCGTCCCAGGTCGCCGAGGCCTCCCAGGCACCGAACTTCAGCGGTGTGAAGGTCGTGCCGTTGCTGGCGAGAACCCGCCACGAACCGTTGGCGGCATTCCGGACGGCCACATCGTCACGGCCGTCCCCGTTGTAGTCGCCCACGGTGCCAAACTGATCGACGGAGAACCAGGCCCAGACGTTTGTCGTGAACTCCGTGCCCGTGCTGGCCGAGACAACCCACGCGCCGTCCGACCGCTTGCCGACGATGTCGTCGCGACCATCGTCGTTGAAATCACCGGCGAGCACGTTGTTCCAGGTAAGCGACTGATTCCAGCGTCCGAACCGGGATGAGGTAAATGCATCGCCGGAACTCGCGAGCACCCGCCAGGCACCGTTGGCGGCGTTGCGGACGGCGATGTCGTCACGGCCGTCGCCGTTGAAGTCGCCAACCGTCGGAAACTGAAAGGTGGCAAGCGTCGCCCAGGGCGTCGCCGTGGCCGTGCCGGAGGCGGGCGTCAATGCCACCCACCACGTGCCGGCCGAGTTTTGGGTGGCCACGTCGCCCCTGCCGTCGCCGTTGAAGTCACCGGCAACCGTCGAGACCCATGTGTTGCCGGCCGGCAGTGTCGCAAGGGGCGTGGTGTTGAGGGCGTTGCCGGTGGACCGGCTGATGACCACGTCGTTATCCGCCACTCCGACGATCGCATCGACAGCCGGGGGCAGCGACGAATCGACGACGATGACCTGACCGTATTGGTTGCCGGTCACTCCCGAGATGACGAAGTGGAAGAGATCCCTGCCGGCGCCGTAGCCCACGTCGATCGGCGTCTGGGAGATGAAGTTCTGCTGTGCCGTGGCGATGGTCCGCGACTTGGGGGCAACGACGCTCCCGAAGCTCCACGGCATGTTGAACCAGCCGTTCGTCGATGCGATGTTGGGCCCCGAGGTTGCCAGCTTCGGTTGATCGACCAGTGTGGTCACCCCGGCCAGCCGCGCCGGGAACGTCGTCAGCAGGGACCACGACCCCGCCGGAAACGTGCTGGCGGACGTCGCGGTGGAGATCGCGTCGGGAATGCCCGTCCCGCCGTTGTAGACAAACGGGCCAGGCGTCGTGCCCGACACATTCGCCACGTCGGGATTGAACGTGAAGTTGATCAGCGAGATGTTGCGGCCGGCCGGGTCGAGTTGCAGCACGCCCGAGTTCACGTCGAAGTACGCGGTCGGTGTCGTGGCCGGTGCCAGCCCCGCTGGCCGGGAGAAACTGCCGGGGGTCGGGCTGGGGACATTCGCAGCCTCGAGCGACGCCAGCAGCGGGGCGACGTCGGACGCCAGGGCGGCATACATGGCCCGCGATTCGAGCCGTTCCATCGTCGCGACCGGACGCCGTCGGCCGCGTCGGCTGGCAGGCGACGCGACATGACCCGGACGAGGGGCCATGCTGCGGAGAAAGTCGAGCCACGATGCCGATTCGGATGCCACGGGTGTGCCCTTTGTGAGTTCCCTGGAATGGAGGCTAGGGAAAGCGACGACCACCGTCAATCAACCGCTGGCGGCATCCCGTGTGGCGGTCGAGCATCGTTCAACGGAGCCTCTGTCTTTGTCATATACGAGGCAAGGGTCCGATTCGTTCGGCGGCCTCACCGGCGGCCACCGCCAGCACACCCGCGTTCCTCGGCCCAAACAGGGCGTTTTCCGGGTCCGAACGGGGAGAAAATCGGCACGGCCCGCGGCAAACCGCCATTTCAAGCCCGTTGGTCTCGGGTGAGGAACTGGGCCTGACACCGCCGGGTTCTGTTTGGTATTCCCCCCCCTACGGTCTGGTGTTGGCCAGCCGCTTGATCGATGGAAGGGCGACGGAAAACCCAGAACGGGGCGAAATCATGTCGATGTTTCTGCAACTAGCGGGCTGGTTCGCGGTGCTCGTGGTGCTGATGTCGCTGATCGAGCATCAGGTGCATAGC
>JBPCTA010000535.1:0-4151 GCA_051006595.1 Pirellulales bacterium | reverse complement strand
GCAACTGGAGCATCGGTCCCAGGGAATGCGCCATGACAACCGAATGCCCCTGCGTCAACAGGCCGCTCAGCCGGGGCACCATCGCCGAGACATTCGGCATCGGCATGTTCGGAAGCGGCACGCTGGGCAGCGGCACGCCTGGCAGCTTGGGCAGCGACATGCTCGGAAGCGGCATGTCGGGCATCGACGGGAGATGCATGCCCGGCAAACGACGGAGCCGTTCGTGCAGCCGCGGGCTCCCGGGATCGACCTCGTAGACGGTCTTCCAGGCATCATCCGCCGCCTGGTCCGGCGGCGCACCCACCGCATCGGCAACGGCCACGAACTCCACCGTGCGCGACACGAGCGGACGCGACCAGCGCATGCCGCCCCTTTCGACGGCCTCGAGCTCCACGTCGTAGGCTCCCTCCTCGGCCGGAAGGGTCACGTCGAAGACCACCGGCTCAAACGCGGTGAGGGCCCGCGCATCCGCGGCAGGCAGTGGCGTCATCGTGGTTGACTGGGCGGCGATCTCAGCCCCCTGCCGGCTGCGCCGAAGCCGCATCCGGAGATCGACGGCATGCCCTCCCTGGAGCCGCGTCGCGATCAGCGGCTCCACTCGCAGACGCACGAGATCACCCGGCCGCCGTACGAGTCCAATCGCCTGCGGCGTGAAGGGGTCTCCAGCGGCGAGCGCCGCGGTCACCCGCAGCGCATCGCCGGGCGAGGACTTTACCGTGAGCCGATTCCCCAGGGAGTCGAGCCCCTGCTGCGCCGGCTCGACAAGCAGCTCGGCGAGCGGAATCTCGAGCGAGATTGCGGGCTGCGATCCATCAGCCGTGGCCAGACGGACCATGAGCCGAGCCTCCTGCCAGTCAGGCACGCTGATTTCCACGCCGTCATGCGGCAGCGGCCGGGTCTGATGAATGGCGATACCGGCGGCCGTCTCGTGCGCCATCGCAGCGGCGTCGGGCTCCGAGGAGAGCGTCTGCCACGTGAAAGCCCGCCGGCCGGCTGACCCGCCGACGAGATCACCGGCGGCGACCACTTCGATGCTGCCGGCCCAGGCCTGCGGCGTGCCGCCCCCCCACTGGATCCGGAGACTCACCGGCCGACGATCCACGGCCGGCCGCACGAGCGGTGCGAGGTCGGCGCCATCGGCCACGCGGAACGCGCATGAGAGACCCATCGCGGCGAGCATCACGAGGGCGCGTGCGAGAGCCATCGGGGAAGTCCAGAGAGCAGAAAGCAGACGACGGAAAGCGGGGTCGAGATCCGGCTGCGGATGGTAGCGGCCTGCCCAGGGGCGGGCAAAGCGTGTTTGGCCGCTGAAAACACGGCGTTTCCTCGACCTCAACCGGCGTCGCCGCGGCCCAACGGCATCCTCCAGGCCCGCGCCGCGTCGCCGGCGGCCGCCGCCTCGGCGACGGGACGAAGCGCATCGACGACGTCGGGGCAACGATTGGCGACGTCGCAGAGTTCGAAATAGTCGTCCGGCTTGGCGAAGAGACGCAGCCTGGGCTCGACCTCCCCGGTGCCGGTCGAAAGCGTCAGATGCCAGTGGGGCGTGACCACGGCGACGCCTTCCGGCGTGGTCACGATCACGCGATCGCGGTCCGTTGCGGACCAGTTTCCGAACAATCCCGCCAGGCTTCGTCCCGACACCGGGCCCTCAGGCTCCGCGGCCCCCCCGCCCCCGGCGAGTTCCACGAGCGTGGCGCCGAGATCGGCTGGCGTGACGAGGCCGCCGTACCGCTGCCCGGCCATGCGGGCGTTCGTGTCCACGAGAATCGCCGGCAGGCGGATGAGTTCACCAAAGGGGGGCAGTGGCCCCACGCCCAACCGGCCGTGGAGTCCGAGCGGCAGCCCGCGAACGCCAACGACGAGCACCGTCCAGCCGTCGGGCACGCCGGCGAGGAGCCGGGAGAGCCGTCGGTCGAGAAGGGTGAGTTGTCCCGCGAAGACCTGCCGGATCCCCACGATCAGATCGGGGTCGGTGGCGGCCGACACGGCCAGTTCGGGCACGGCCGCCCCGGGCGGAGGCGGCGGATCGTCGGGATCAACGTAGGCTTCGCGAAACTCATCCGGCGCGTCCCACGCCCAGCCGAGGCTGCCGGCATGGCACCACACGAACGCGTGCCGCCCCGCAGCCATGACTTCTGCGGCGGCGTCGAACAGCCGGGCCAGGATCGTGCCGTCTTCGTCAGTCGCGGTGGCGACCGGCGTCGCCGCCTCGATGCACCACGTGTCCAGACCTGGGCCGGCATGCTCGACGATCGAAGGGTCGTCGGTGACGAGGCGGCCCACTCGCGACTCGGCAGGTCTCGTCTCGGCAGGCGCGACCCACATCCCACCGAGCAGATCGGCGAGCACCACGCGGGGATCACTGCTGGTCGCGACGAGCCCATCGAACACGATGCCGCGGCCAGCCAGGGCATTGAGAGCGGGTGTCGAGACCCACGACGACCCGTAGGCGGGCAGGATCCATGCCGGCAACCGATCGATCGAGACGACGAGGGTTTTGCCGCTCATCGAACCGATCCGGGTTTGCGTTTCCACAGGAGGTTCGGCCATGCTGTCGTCCACGTCGCACCGGTTCCACGGATCTTCATGGCCACGTCACCACCTTCCTACCGTACCCAGCCGTCCGCCACCACGGCCATGCCGCCGGGGATTCCCTACATCGTCGGCAACGAGGCCGCGGAACGCTTCTCGTTTTACGGGATGAAGACGATCCTCGTCGTCTTCATGACGCACTATCTCGTTTCCCGGTCGGGTCGGCCCGACTTCATGACGGAAACCGAGTCGCGGGAGTGGATGCATCTGTTCGTCGCGAGTGCCTATTTCTTCCCGGTGATCGGGGGCATCATCGCCGATGCGTTTCTGGGCAAATACCTGACGATCCTCCTGCTTTCGGTCGTCTACTGCGGGGGCCATCTCTGCCTGGCTTTCATGGACATGCCGGAGCCGTTTCTTGCCGCGACGCTCGAGCCTCGCGGCTGGCTGCTCGCCGGACTCGCGCTGGTGGCGATCGGCTCGGGCGGCATCAAGCCCTGCGTATCGGCCCATGTGGGCGATCAGTTCGGGCACTCCAATCGGCATCTGCTCGAGCGGGTGTTCGGCTGGTTTTATTTCTCGATCAACTTCGGATCGTTCTTCTCCACGCTGCTGACCCCCTGGCTGCTCGAGCATCACGGCCCCGGCTGGGCGTTTGGTGTGCCTGGCATTCTGATGGCATTGGCCACGCTGGTGTTCTGGCTGGGCCGCCACCGGTTCGTGCATGTGCCGCCTCGGGGGCCGCGATATTTCAGCGAGACGTTTGGCCCGAAGGGGCTGGCCGCGATTGGGAGGCTCATCCCGCTCTACCTGCTGGTGGCCGTCTTCTGGTCGCTCTATGACCAGACGGGTGGCGCGTGGGTGCAGCAGGCCGAGCGGATGGACCGGCGGTTCCTGGGCATCGACTGGCTCGAAAGCCAGATCCAGGCGATCAACCCGCTCCTCGTGCTGCTCTTCATCCCGCTCTTCGGCATGGTGATCTATCCGGCGGTGGGCCGAGTGGTGTCGTTCACGCCGCTCCGCCGCATCCTCGTCGGCTTCGTGCTGGCGATTGTCGCCTTCGCGATCTCCGCGACGGCACAGGGCCTGATCGAAGCGGAATCGGCCAGACTGACCCAGGCCGGCCTCGGCCCCGACGCAGCCCGCTGGCCCTCGGTCACCTGGCAACTCGCCGCCTATGTGGTGATCACCGCGGCGGAGGTGCTCGTCTCGATCACCTGCCTGGAGTTCAGCTACACCCAGGCACCGCCCCAGATGAAGTCGCTGGTGATGAGCCTCTATCTGCTGAGCGTCTCCCTCGGCAATCTCTTCACGGCCGCGGTCAACATGCTCACCCGCGATGCATCGGGACACTCGTCTCTGACCGGGGCCTCGTATTACTGGTTTTTCACCGCCTGCATGGCAGTGGCGACAGTCCTCCTGATTCCGGTAGTCTTGGTCTACCGGCCGCGGGAATACCTCCAGCAGGAGGCGGATGGCGCCGTCCCAGCGTCCTGCGATTGAAAGCCTCTTTCGAAATCCTGATCCGAAAGGATGACCAATGACAGCCGACCCCTCCCGACTCGCCACACGCCGCACGTTTCTGGCCTCGTCGGCCGCGTTCACCAGCACAGTTG
>JBPCTA010000534.1:0-5549 GCA_051006595.1 Pirellulales bacterium | reverse complement strand
CACGAGATGCGTATGAAAGTAGTAGGGCTGAAGGCAATCGACGATCGCCGCCGTCTTTCCGATGCCGCCCCCCTTGAAATGCAGGAGCGTGACGCTCGAGGTGTCGTACTCATACGGCGCAAAGATGGGGCTTTCCGACTTCGTGCTCAGGCTCGACACCATCTCGACATCGCTGCCCATCAGCATCAACAGGGCGTCGAGCGCATGGCAGCCCGCCGTCAGCAGGGCGCTGCCGCCGTCTTTCTTGCCGGTGTTCCAGCGATATTGGCCATACCACGGTCCGATGCCGTGGTAGTAGTCGACCTCGCCGTAGTGGAGCTTGCCGAGCAGCCCCTCGTCGATCAGGGCCTTCGTGACCTGAAACTGGTTCGAATATCGGCATTCGAAACAGACGCAGCCCCGCACTCCATTGGCCTCGGCGGCCGCCACGATGTCGCGGACCTCCTCGGGCGAGTTGGCCATCGGCTTCTCGAGAATCACGTGCTTCTTCGCCGCAGCGGCCGCCACGGCCTGATCGCGGTGCTGGCTTGGATAGCTCGTGATGTCGACCACGTCGATGTCGGGATCGGCCAGCAAGTCGTCGAGCCTCTGGTAGGCCCGGATCGTGCCGCCGTGCCGAGCAGAGAGCTCTGCCGAATCGAGCGGCCGGGAGGAATAGACCGCCGCGACCCGCCCCTGCTTCGTCGCGTTGATGGCGGCGATATGGGCGGTGGCGGCCCAGCCATAGCCAATGATGCCGACGTTGAACTGCCGTGTCATGAATCGCTTTCCCTTTAGGTTGTGCACCGGCTCGGGGGCGGCAAAAGTCTCGTCGCTTGGACGAAGATACGCCCAAGGCTCCTCGAGCGTTCGCCGACCCCCGTGCCTCCGTCTCTCAGGTCGTCAGGTCGTTCCGTGAATGATTCCTATACCGCACGAATCCCTCGATGGCCTCGTATTCCGGCAGGCCGAGCCGATCGTAGAGGCGGGCCGTCTCACGATTGCGATCCTCTGCCCGCTGCCAAAACTCCCGGGAATCGGTGGGGCCCGGAAAGAGCGCGCGATCCTTCTGGCTCTCGTGCTTGAAGATCGCCATCCGCTTTCGCTCGACCTCGTCGGGCGAGAGCGGCACCGCCATCTCGATCTCGTGCGGCTCCCATTCCTGCCACGCGCCCCGATACAGCCAGAGCTGGCACTCCGCCGCCCAGGGCCGATCCCTGACCGCCTCGAGGGCGCCGAGCACGGCGGCCAGGCACACCCGGTGAGTGCCGTGAGGATCGGAAAGATCGCCGGCCGCGTAGATCTGGTGCGGCTTGACCTGCTCGAGCAGATCGACGGTGATCCGGATGTCGTCGGCCCCGATCGGCTTCTTCCGCACGCGACCGGTCTCGTAGAACGGGAGATCGAGGAAGTGGATGTTGGCGGGCTTCACTCCCGAATACCGGGCTCCAGCACGGGCTTCGGTCCGCCGAATCAGCCCCTTGACCACCTGGAGCTCGTCGATGTCCACCGCACCGGCGTTTTTCGTCCGGAGAAACTGCCGGATGCTGTCGGCGATGCCGCTGGTCTTCGTGCCCACGCCGAAGGCCTTGCAAAACTCCTCCACGAAGTCGACATGACGGTCGGCCGACTCGTCCCAGACCGCGATGTTTCCGCTGGTCTGATAGGCGACATGCACGTCGTGGCCCTGCTCGCAGAGCCGGATGAACGTGCCTCCCATGCTGATCACGTCGTCGTCGGGATGCGGACTGCAGACCACAACCCGCTTGGGAAACACGGCCGATCCACCATAGGGCCGCCGCCCGCCGTCGGGCTTTCCCCCCGGCCAGCCGGTGATCGTGTCCTGCATGGCCCGAAAGACCTCGATGTTGAGATCGTAGGCCCTGCCCCTGTGCGACAGAAGATCCTGCAGGCCATGCTCGTTGTAGTCCTCATCGGTCAGCTTGAGGATCGGCTTGCCGAGTTTGAGCGACAGCCAGATCACGGCTTTTCTCGTGAGTTGGTCGGTCCACTCGAGCCCCATCGACTCCAGTGGCCCGACCACCCACGGCGACTCGAATCGCGACAGCCTGGCGGCCGCCGCCCGATCGAGCACGAACCGCGCGTCGGGATGCTGCTGCAGGGCGCTGGCGGAGACGTGGCTGCAGGGCGGCTCCTCCACCGCCTTGCGGACGATCGGCGCCTTGTGCTCACCGAAGGCGATGAGCACGACCCGGCGGGCGTCGAGGATCGACCCCACGCCCATCGTGATCGCCTGCCGCGGCACGTTCCATTCACCGAAGAAATCGCTGGCGGCGTCCGACCGTGTCACACTGTCGAGCGTGATCAGCCGGGTGCGGCTCTCGAGGGCGCTGCCGGGCTCGTTGAAGCCCACGTGGCCCGTTCGCCCGATGCCGAGCAGCTGCAGATCGATGCCGCCGGCATGCCGAATCCGCTCCTCATATTCAGCACAGGCCGTGGCGATCCGCTCGCGGCCGAGAGTGCCGTCGGGAATGTGAATACTTTCTTGCGGAATATCGATGTGGTCGAAGAGATGCTCCCGCATGAAGCGGTGGTAGCTCTGCAGCGCGTCGGGCTGCATCGGCCAATACTCGTCGAGGTTGAAGGTGACCACGGTCTTGAACGACACACCCTCCTCCCGGTGCAGGCGGATGAGCTCGTCGTACACGCCCACGGGCGTGATGCCGGTGGCGAGGCCCAGCACCGTCTGCTTACCGGCCGCGGCTCGCTGCTGGATGAGGTCGGCGATCTCGCGGGCCACGGCACGACTGGCGTCGGCGGGCTGGTCAAAGACGGTGACCGGGAGCCGTTCGACCGTGGTGATATGCGGAAGCGGCCCCCGATAGATGGGACCAGCCGACAGTGATCGAGGCGAAGGCTTCGTCGTGGACGACATCGAGTTTCCTTTCATGGCTGCTGCAACCGGGGACGAACTAGATCAACTTTGTCTTGCCGGGAATGGCGTGATGGGGCGGCGGAAGCGATGATTCCCAGGTGAGGTCTTTTGGAAACAAATCGAGCTTCGATTCGTTTGTCGCAAAGTCCCACGTCACCTTCTGGCCCGTGTAGGCCGCCATCCGGCCGAGCACCGCCACCATCGAACTGTCGGCCATCTGCCTGAGTTCCACAATCGGTGTGCCGGCTCGGATCGAATCGACGAGGTCCTTGTGCTCCTGTTCGTAGGCCGCGGCGATGCTGCCAGTCATCTCCCAGACTTTTGAGCCAGATCGATCGAAGATTCGTGATCCGCCGTTGCCGCCAGCAATGTGACACTGGCCCTTCGTGCCGTAGATTACGCTGCCGACGTCGGTGGCGGCTCCCGGAATCTGCCGGCACAGGAACGACACCATTCGCTGGCCCGAATACTCATAGTCGAGGCTCACGCTGTCCCACATCTCGCTGTCGTCGGGCCGCGTGAACCGCCCACCGGAACCAAAGGCCGACACCGGATTGGAGTCCATCACCCAGTTGATCGTGTCGAGATTGTGCACCGACTGTTCGACGATCTGATCTCCGCTGAGCCAGATGAAGTGCATCCAGTTGGTGAGCTGATATTCGGCGTCGCTCATGCCTTCCGTGCGGGGCCGGTACCAGATGCCTCCGGCGCAGTAGCGGCTCGTCGCACCGATCACGTCGCCGATGGCACCTTGCCGGATCTGCTCGACGGCGCCCACATAGTTGACCTGCCGGCGATACTGGGTGCCGGCGACGATGGCCGTGCCTCCGGCCACGGCCGCGTCGTGGGCTTTGAGGCAGGTGCGATAGCCGGCCGGATCGACGCAGGCCGGCTTTTCGGCGAACACATGCTTGCCCGCCGCCACGGCCTCGCGGAGGTAGGCAGGACGAAAGCCCGGCGAGGTGGTGATCAGCACGATATCGACGTCCGGGTCGTCGAGGATCCGTCGGTAGCCATCGAGGCCGCCATACATGCGCGACTCGTCGATCGCGACCTTGCCGGCATGAGCCTCCATCATGGCCTTGGTCAGGGCCGCGCACTTCGGCAGAAAGAGATCCGCGACCGCCACCAGCTTCACATGGTCGTTGGCAGTGAGCGAATCGTTGATCGCACCGCTTCCGCGACCACCGCAGCCCACGACCGCAAGCCGTAGTTCGCGGACTTCCTCGGCGGCGGCGGTCGACGAATGGACCATTGCTCCAGCCGCCGCCCCTCCGACCGCGGCGGCCGTCGAGACGAAGGACCGCCTGGACAAGGCCTGCGACGATCCGGAGGCCACCCGGCTGCGACGGGCATCGAACAAGGACGGAGGCATCCAGTGAGGCTTTCTTCCGAGGATCAAGGACGGCAAAACAACGGCCGTTCTCGGCCGATCACGGTCGGCTTGTCATAAATCATGACAACCACCTTGAATAGCATGGTCAACGGTGCGAAATCCTGTCTATTTTGTATCAGTCGGCGCGGAGGTTGTCCGCGGATTTTCTGATTCGAAGCTCTGGCCCAATCCTCGCGGGAAGCCGTGATCCGGCCTATGCTGGTTCGTGTGCTTGGGGCCGCACGATGATTCAAAACGCCGCCTGAGGGCCGGTTCGTCAGGATGACAGCCTGCAGCCAAGAAACCGCCGCCGCACCACCGCAGCCGACGGCGTACAGCCGCGGAGGGGTGCGTCGATGAGGCGTCGAATGGCTAAAAAAATGGCGTGGAAGTCTGTCGTTCCCGCGGTGCTCGCGGCCGCGGTCGCAGGCCCTGCGCGTGCGGGGGGCATCATCGATCTCGGACTCGCCGACGAGTTCACGATTTCCCAGCCGGTCGTGCAGGTCGAGGTGGGCAAGTTCGGCCCGTTGTTCCTCAATGAATATCTGCTCGACACCGGGGCCAGCGGAATACTCGCCGGTGCCACCGCCTCCGCTGAGTTGCGGGGGCTGGGTCTGCAGGAGGTCGCCACCTACGTGGACTTCGGCGTGGCGGGCCCCCAGGCCACGCAGGTGTCGGCGGCCTACGATTTCAGTTTTGCGGGCAGTGATGGTGTGCCCTTCACGCTGCCGAACGTGCGGATGCAGACCTCGGGGGGCAACTTCGCCTTCTATTCGGGCATCGCCGGAATGCCACTGATGGCGGGCCGGAAGTTCGCCCTCGATCTGGCCGCCCAGGCCGACATGAATGCGCTGCGAATCGGCGTGGAGTTCGACACGCCCCTTCCGGCAACGCCGGCTTCCCACCAATACAGCGTGCCCCTGACGATGTACGAGTTTCCGGCGACGGGACAGCAAAACCCGACCGATCCGCTCCCGGCCAATGCCGCCCTGCCGTTCGCACCGGTCCAGTTGCAATATGGCAGCTCGCGGGTCACGGGGAACTTTCTGCTCGACACGGGGGCCCAGCAGTGCATCCTGTCGCGAACGATGGCGTTTGATCTCGGACTCGACGTCAACGGCAATGGCGACCTCGACGACGAGGCGATCTCGTTTCAGGCCGTGGCCGGGGTGGGCGGCACGATCGAGATTCCGGTGCTGCGGATCGACGCCCTGTCGCTGAAAGCGACCAATGACGTCGATATCCTGTTTCGCGACATCGTGGTGGGGATCGTGGACATCGACGCGGCCGTGCCTGGGG
>JBPCTA010000533.1:0-2750 GCA_051006595.1 Pirellulales bacterium | reverse complement strand
GCCATGCGTCGGGTGCGTGCCCAGGGCCTCGAACAAGACACCGCCGTGAGACTCCGCGAGGCCCGCAACCTGCTCTCGGCTGACCCCGACCTCGCCCGTGAACGGCTCAAGGAACAGCTCGCCGTGGTGCAGCACAACGACGACCTCGACGCAGGCACGAGGGAGCGGCTCGCTGCCCAGATCGAGATGCGCATCCGCGAATCGATCGTGCGGTCGAGGGAGAAGGTCGAGTGCGACCTGGCCTCCGAGCGTCGGGCCGCGATCGGCCGCGAGCGGGCGCAGCTCACCGCGGATCTGCAACGCCGCGAGGAGAAAATCAAGCAGCTCACCGAGCGGTACGACGCCCTCGTCGAGGAGGGGATTCGGGTCGGCTACCAGCGGCCGACGAACGCGTTCGTGCAGGCTGAGCGGGACGTCGCCGAGGCGATCGCTGAGGAGGCCCCGCCGCTCTATGCGAACCATCCCGTCCCGATGACCGCCCGGGTCATCGGGCGGACGGCCCCGCTCGTGGCCCGGATCCTCGATTATGACGCAGAAAACACCCGTGTCCGCCGGGATCAGGAACGCGGCTTCATGGACTCGCTGCACCTCGCCGATGTCTGTGGGATCCCATTCGCTGACGAGCCGCCGATCATCTACCCGAGTGCCGCGAAGTGGAGGGAGATCACGCGGATGCGTGAGAAATACAAGTCGGTCGACCTCGCGAATCCGGGCAGCAGGGAGCAGAAGATTTACGAGTCGCTCGACGACCCGGTTTCGCGATTCGAGTTCAACGAGACCCCGCTCCGCGATGTGATCGCCCAGATCCGTGACGCCCACAACATCCCGGTCGAACTCGACGTCAAGGCGCTCGAGGAAGCGGGTGTCGACCTTGACACACCGATCACGCAGAGCCTCTCAGGCATCTCGCTCCGGTCCGCGTTGCGGCTCCTGCTCGGCAATATCGACCTCACATACCTCATCAAGAATGAGGTGCTGCTGATCACGACGAAGGAGAAGGCCCAGGAGAACCTGATCGTCAAGGTTTATCCGGTGGCCGACCTCGTGATTCCGCTCAATCCCAGTTCCGGATTGAATCCCTTCCAGACCGGCGGCGGCATGGGTGGGCAGGGCGGCGTCAATAGCGGCATGGGCGGCATGGGTGGTATGGGTGGCGGCGGCATGGGCGGTGGTGGCATGGGTGGCGGCATGGGCGGCGGCATGGGCGGGTTCTGCTGGGTCGCTCGCGAGGTCTACGGAGTGCATGATCCGCGTTGGCTCACCTTCCGCGACTGGATGATGACCTCCGCTCCGGAGTGGCTGCGGGCAGCCTACGGCTCCCACGGCGAGCAGTTCGCTGGCTGGATTCACGACAAGCCGCTTGTGAAGGGAGTCATTCGATGCCTGATGGATGTCGTCGTCGACCGCCGGTTGGCGGTGGCGGGAACGGCTCACTTTCAAATCGCCGCAGCGAAGGCCCGGGGTGCCACCGCGGCCAAGCCGGAGGTGGTCCGCACGGCAGCCACGTCGGGCATCGAAAGGCCGACCGGCGAGCCTCGGGGGCAGACGGACGCCATGCCCGAGCGTGTCGGTCTGCCAGCCACACTGCTGGAGGCGGCCGATCTCGCTACCGCGCTGAGAGACTACCTGCCACCGGGCGGTGACGCGGCCGCACCGATCGACCTGCGCGATGCTGCGTTGAAACTCGCCCGTGTTCGCGTGTCGGCCGCGGAACTGGGCCGGGCCGGGAGATTCGACAAGGCGGCTGACCTGATCGCGGCGACGATCGCCTGCGGGCATGCGGAGCCATGGATGTATGAGTCGCTCGCCCTCGCCATGGAGGCCGCCGGACGGCCCCGCGAGGATGTCGAGCGGGTACTGCTTTCCGCGGCTGACTTCGCGTCGAGCCCGATCGAACTCGTGCAACTGGCCAACTACTTGGCACGGTTCGGTTCCGATCGCCAGGCGATCCGGCTCTGCCGGCAGGTGACACGGGTCGACCCGGCCAATCGCGAGGCCTACGCCCTGGCGATGACTGTTGCTGCGCGGACGGAAGATGCGGCGGCGCTCGCCTGGTCCTGCCCAGGGGTGCTGGCCCATGAATGGCCGGTTGACCAGCAGGAGGTCGTCACCCGAGCAGCCCGACTCTCCAGGGCGACGATCGACTCCCTCGAAAAGGAAGGAAAAGAGACGGAGGCCGCGGCATTCAAGGCCGCCGTGGACGCGGCGCACGTCAGAGACATCGTGATCGAGCTTTCGTGGACGGGCGACGGCGACGTCGACGTCGTGGTGGAGGAGCCAACCGGCTCCATCTGCTCGCTCTTCTCACCACGCTCAATGTCCGGCGGTGTGCTGCTCGCCGACGACCATGCCGCCTCCGATCCCGGCGACGCGACGCACCACGAACGATATGTCGCGACCGAGGCATTTCCGGGCGATTACTGGATCCTGGTTCGCCGAGTCTGTGGCAAGGTCGCCGCCGACACCGTCACGGCCGAAATGACCATCCATAAAGGCACCGACCGCGAGCAGACGATTCGCCGCCAGATTCGGATCGGTGCCGACGACCAGCTGTTGGCGGTCAACGTGCCGGAGGGCCGGCGAACTGAGCCGGTGTTCGACGCGCAGATCGCCCAGGATGTCGATGCCCAGCGTCATCTCGGAAAAACGGTGCTCGCCCAGCAGCTGGCGGCCATCGCCGACCCGGCCGCTTCGCAGGCGATGTCGCAGAGCCGGGGAGGCAGTCCGCCTGGGGCTCCCGTGAGTCCAAA
>JBPCTA010000532.1:0-5036 GCA_051006595.1 Pirellulales bacterium | reverse complement strand
TCGCCGCCAATCCCGACCGACAAATCCGTTGACCGTGCCCAGCCCGAGCATTGCCGCCGCGACGATGACCCTGCCGAAATGGTCGATCGCCGCTGCCGACACGGCCGGGTCGGGATCGAGCATGTTGGGGTAGTAGCCAAGGCCACTGATGGACACTCCATGGCGAGTGCACGCCTCCTGGATCGCGTCGGCACGGCTCGGCGTGAGCGTGCCGGCATCGATATGGGTGACGCCCGCATACTTTCGCTCAGCGCGGCCGACAGGCCAGCACATCACCTCGACCGTGGTGAAGCCCTCCGCAGCGGCGAAGGACAGCACCTCCTCGAGCGACAGTTCGGCGAGGATCGCCGAGACGAATCCAAGTTTCACGGTTCCGTGCTCCCCAGGAATGACGACGTGGCCGACAGTGTCATTTGGCCAGCGCGATGATCGCAGCCCCGACGAAGATGAATCCGCCTCCGAGGAGTACCGGGGGTTGCAGATGGCCGCCAAAAAAGCAGTACGAAAAGACGGCCACAAACAGCGGATACGAGATCTCGAGGACCGCCGACTTCGACGCCCCGAGCAGTTGGATCGATCCTAGGATCGCCAGGGCTGCCGCCGTGGCCGTGGCGAGGGTGATCGCAAACAAGGGTAGGCTCACGGCGCCCGGTTCGATCCGCACAAGCGACCCGATCGGATGCCATTGGGCCAGCAGGATGACGCCCGCCACGATGGCTCCTGCAAGGCAGTGGAGGAAGTAGAGCTTGAACACGGACATCCCCCCGAGCACCCGTTCATCGAGGCAGTATGTGAGGCCCCAGAGCACGGAGGCGGCAACGGCCAGGGCCAAGCCCGCGGCATATCCAAGCGAGGGGACATTGCTCATGAAAGGCCGTGCTCCAAGGACAAGAGGAAACCGGAAAGCGGCAGTGTAGAGCGAATCGGGCTGCCCGTCGTATCCCGCACATCCGGCATGTCCGGCGTGCCGGAAAAACGTGTCAAGAATCGTGGCCTAGAGTTGCCGTGTTCAAACTCGGACTGCGAACCGGAGCGACGCCCCGTGCCTGAATCGATCGTCCTGTGGCTGATGGTCGTCTGGGGCGTTGCCGGCAGTTGGCTGATCGTCGGATCCGCATGGCCGGTCCGCGGCCCACGGCCGGCTGTCACCGGAGAAGGATCGTCGCCACCGTCGCAAGATAGCCGAGCGGCACGCTGACGGCCGCGACGACGTTGACCCGCCGCCGCATGGTTGGGTGGCGATGCACGAGCAAGAGCTCGATGCCGCTGACGAGAACGAGCACGGCGGCGAACCCGTAGGTCGTCACAAACAGCCGATCGATGACGGTGAGATAGCCGACGTGCGGTAGGTTGAAGCTGATTGCGAAGTGTGTCGCAATGCACGCGAGAAGCGCCGTCAGGCAGATTGCCACGCGATCGGCAAACAACTCGATCGGCACCAGAAAGACGGCGCAGGCAATCAAGAAAATCAGCACGACCGGCCCGAACACCGTCCACAAGTAGAACGTCCAGTTGCGGACGACGCGGATCGAGGCGGCGTATTCGCAATAGCGATCGCTCCGGCCGCTGAGGGCGACGATGCGCGACTCGGCCGAGACTCCGGTGACACGAAGTTCCTCGAACGTGTTGTCGTGCTCGAAGCCCGGACTCGGGTCGTCGGGAATAAACGCGAGCGTGCTGGAGTCGTAGAGAAACGATTGGAGCCGGACAATGAGCGTCTGCCTGTCGAATGGAAACCGCCGGAGGTCCAGGCTGGCGCGAAAGGTGCCCGTCAGGCCGATGGTGTATTTCACACGCCCATCCGGAAAGATCTCGAGCGACTCGTTGGTGAACTCCGGCTTCCCGCTGTTGACGAACTCCACCTGCGGCCACCACATCGTCTCGAACTGTTCTCCGACCGCGGCGTCCGCGAAAAGGAGTTCTGCGGTTCCGTCGTGCTTCATCCTGTCGTCCTGCCAGGAGAACTCCAGGTAGAGATCGGCCTGAAACGTCTTGGCTTTCTCATCGACGAGGTCGAGGTTGAGGAGGTAGAATCCGACCGTGACGTTCGTGATGCCCTCACCGGGCGGCTGGTAAACCTCGGCCTGGACTGCCGGCATGACGCAGGCGATGCCAAGCATCACGATGAGTAGGCGCATGATAGGCATGACACGCATGACGGATTTGCACAGACCCACGGTCGGCTCCTGGCGGATGGAACCGGAAGATACGGCTCCCGTGGCGAAGTCGGCAATGGACATTTCGGCGATCTGACATGGATCTCTCGATCGAACGCAGCGAGCGGGACGATGCCGTGGTGCTCGTGCTCGTGGGACGGCTCGATGCCGAGACCGGGCCCGATCTGGAATCGGCCGTTCGGGCGGAGATGAAGCGGGGATGTCACACGATACGTCTCGATCTGCACGAGGTTTCCTTCCTGAGTTCGGCGGGCATCCGCGGGCTCTTCGAAACCCAGCGGACCGCGAAGACCGCCGGCGGCACCTGCTTTGTGAGCAGGGCCAGTGCCACGGTCCGAAAAGTCCTCGATCTCACGAGGCTGAGCCCGATTCTGATGGAACCACAGGCGACGGGGGACGCCGCGGCCGCAGCAGGGGCGCATCCCAAGCCACCCGCAGGGGAGGGCGGCCACAGACCTGCCGTCGATGTCCGAGCGGGGGCTGTTCAGTTTCTCGCCATGGAAGCGGCCACGGGTCAGCCGCTCCAGGCCGAGCTGATTGGGTCGTCCAGCGAGGTCATCTCGGGCGGTCGAGCAGCCCCCGCTTCGCGGCGGCTCACGCGGCAAGCCTGTGGCCTCGGGCTCGGGGCGCTCGCCGATGCTTCTGATCCGCTTCGTCGCGCGGGGGAACTCGCAGGAGTGTGCGGCGCGGTCTTTCACCGGCCACCTCATCCGCACGCCGTGGTCGACTACGTCGTCCCAACCGGCAGCCTCCAGGCGGAGGTGACGCTGCTCTCGGGCCTTCTCTGGCAGGGTCTGCCCACCGGCCGGGCCGGCTTCGAGCCAGGAGACGACGAGCCGAGTGTGCGGGTCGATGCCATCGTGGAGGGACTTCTCGCGCAGGGCCAAGCCGAGGCGATCGTGGTCGTGCTCGTCGGCGAAGTCCAGGGACTCGTGGGAGCCGAACTCATCCGGCCGCTGGGCGAAGCCTCGCCCCATGACTCGCCGCTGGCCGGGAAACGGGACACCACCGCAGGGTGGCTGAGTTTCTCCCGGGAGCCGGTCTACGGGAGACACACAGCCCTGATCGTAGGTGTCGCCTGCCGCGGTCGGGGCAGCGCTCCTCTGTCGCCGTTCGTGCGTCTTTTCCGAGGTGGCGACGTTTCGGCCCATCTCCACGCGGTCGTGTTTCCCTACCGTCCTCTGCGGCGTGGCGGGGTCGACCTGGCCGCCACAGTAGACGACCTCGCTGGGTCGGTCCCGACTGCGGTCATGCATCTTTTGACCGATCCGCAGCCCGTGTTGGGAAGCGGATGCTCGGAACTCATCCGCGGATGCGTATGGTATGCGCCACTCGACGTCCGGACTGCGGCCGGGGCGGCACCATGATTTCACTGCTCTCCACCTGGACATTCGGGGCCTCGCTCGCGCTCGTGGCGCTCGGGGTGTTTGTGAGCTACAAGCTCTTTTCGTTTCCCGACATCACGACGGACGGATCCTTCACGCTGGGCGCCGTCGTCGCAGCGGTGCTGCTCACATCTGGAGTCGATCCCGCGACCGCCACCCTGGCGGCCATGGCTGCCGGGGCCGCTGCGGGCTCGATCACCGCCGTTCTGCATGCCTTTCTGGGCGTCGAGCCCCTGCTTGCCGGCATTCT
The DNA here is from genome assembly GCA_051006595.1 of Pirellulales bacterium. Lineage (GTDB taxonomy): Bacteria > Planctomycetota > Planctomycetia > Pirellulales > UBA1268 > QWPN01. The sequence continues at coordinate 1,224 of JBPCTA010000532.1, read as the reverse complement.
CGTCAGTACGTCTCTGGCGAGCGTCAACCTCGTGGTCTTGGGCCGGAGCAATGTTCCCCTCACCACGACGAACACCGTGTTCGACGCCGCGGATGCCCTGCTCGCTCCCGGGTTTTCCACGCTCGGCTTCGATGCGGCGACGTCGGCGGAGGCGGCACGGCTGGCGCTGGTGCTCGTGATCGTCGCCTTGGTGATCCTGCTGCTGTACGTCTTTTTTCGAACGCAGCTCGGCACCGCCATGCGGGCCGGCGGCGACACGCCGACCATGGCCCGGGCGCTTGGTCGCAACACGGGGCTGCTCACCGTCGCTGGACTCGCCATCGCCAACTCGCTCACGGCGGCATCCGGCGCGCTCGTGTCACAGTATCAGGGCTTTACCGACGTTCAGATGGGCATCGGAATGGTGGTGTGGGGCATGGCAAGCGTGTTTCTGGGCGGAGCCCTCGTGGGGCCTGCCGGGCTCGGTGCGGCACTGGTGGCGACGGCGGCAGGCAGTGTCACCTTTCGGCTGCTGGTGGCCACCGCCCTCCGTGCCGGCCTCGACCCCGATTGGCTCAAGGCGGCCACGGCGGTCGTCGTGCTCGCAGCGCTCGTCGTGCCCCGGTTTCTCACCAGGAAGGCGAGGGCCTGACATGCTGCGGCTCGCGAACGCCACCGTCCTGTTCGACTCACCTGGCGGCCCGTCGGTGCGGGCTGTGAATGGCGTGTCGCTGGAGATTCCGACCGGAACATTCGTGGTGGTGATTGGCACGAACGGTTCGGGCAAAAGCACGCTGCTCGGCTCGATCGCCGGCACGACCCGGTTGAGCGCGGGCGGCATCCATCTCGCGGACCGCGACATCACGGGGTGGCCGCAGCACGACCGCGCGCGGCTCATTGGCCGAGTGTTTCAGGACCCGCGGGCGGGCACCGCCGGCAGCCTGACGGTGCTCGAGAATATCGCGGTCGCCGCCCAACGCGGACGCATCGCCGGGCTGACGTGGGCGACGAACCGAGGCCTTCGTGAGGCGGCCGCCGCCCGACTGGGAAGGATCGTGCCGGGACTGGAGACCCGTCTCGATCAGCCGATCGGATCGCTCTCCGGCGGCCAGCGGCAGATCGTGACGCTGGTCATGGCCACATGGAATCGTCCGGAGCTCCTTCTGCTCGACGAGCATACCGCCGCCCTCGATCCGGCGGCCGCTGACCGCGTCGTTCAGGCGACGAGCCAGATCGTTCGTGAGC
>JBPCTA010000531.1:0-13229 GCA_051006595.1 Pirellulales bacterium | reverse complement strand
ACGCATCCGTGGAGAAGGTAAGGTTTCCCTGGTGTCAGTCAGCCCCGCAAGGAACGCCCTCGTGTCGCACGCCAATGGTCCGCAGCCTGATTCGTCCACCCAGCCCGGAAAAGCCTGGGGGGGCGTATTTCGCGAGCCGACGGACAAGCGGGTGGAACTCTTTTCCGAGAGCGTATCCTTCGATCGACGGCTCGCCGACGACGACATCGACGGATCGATCGCCCACGCGCGGATGCTGGCCACCTGCGGGCTGATGACGGTGCAGGAAGCCGACGCGATCGCCCACGTGCTCGAGGAAATCCGCAGTGAGATCCAGACCGGCCGCTTCGAGTTCACCGTCGCCAAGGAAGACATCCACCTCCACATCGAGTCGGCGCTGACGGCGCGGCTGGGAGACACCGGCCGAAAACTCCACACGGCCCGCAGCCGCAACGACCAGGTGGCCACCGATCTGCGGCTCTACTGCCGGCGGGCGATCGACCGGCTCGACGCGGGCTTCGCCGCCCTTCAGCAGGCGTTCCTCGGACTCGCCGAACGGGAACAGGGCCTGGTGATCCCGGGCTACACGCACATGCGGCGAGCACAGCCGGTGCTGGCCACGCACCAGGTGCTCTCGTGGTGCGAGAAGTTTGCCCGGGACCGTGATCGGCTCGCCGACTGCCGGCGGCGGACCAATATCTTGCCGCTGGGTTCCGGGGCGCTGGCCGGCACGAGCCTGCCCATCGACCGCGAGCAGGTGAAGGAATCACTCGGATTCGCCGCGGTGGCGGCCAACAGCCTGGACGCCGCCAGTGATCGAGACTTCGCCTGTGAGTTGGCGTTCGTGCTCGCGCTGGCCGCCGTTCACCTCTCGCAATGGGCCGAGGAGTGGATTCTCTACAGCACGCAGGAGTTTGGCTTTCTCAGGCTCCCCGAGGGATTCTGCACGGGGAGTTCGATCATGCCCCAGAAGATCAATCCTGACGTGCTCGAACTCGTCCGCGGCAAGAGCGCCCGGGCGATCGGCAACGTGCAGGCGCTGTTGGTGCTCTTGAAGGGCCTGCCCACCGCGTACAACCGCGATCTCCAGGAAGACAAGGAGACGATCTTCGACTCGATCGACACGCTCGAGGCCGTGCTCGGCGTGGCCGCTCCTTTGGTGGCAGGCACCTCCTTCGACCGGGAGCGGATCGCGGCCACGCTCGACCGCGGCCATCTCGATGCGACGAGCCTGATGGAGGCCCTGATCGCCGAGGGGGTGCCTCAGCGAACCGCGCACGAGACGGTCGGACATCTCGTGCGTCTGGCGATGACCCGTGGCGTGGCCCTGGCAGACCTTTCCGACGAGGAGTTTTCTCAGGGCTATGCCGGCTGGAAGGCCGCTCTGCGCGGGGCCTTGGGGGCCTCTCGGGCAGTTGAGCGGATGGCGAGTTTCGGCTCCACCGCGCCGGCCGCGGTTGCCGAACAGATTGCCGACTGGCGACGTCGGCTCGGTGCCGCGGCCAGACCGTAGCACCCGCATCGATACTCGCCATGGCCAGCCCCTGGTCTGCACGCCGTCCATCGCCCGGGGTGCGAGCCCTCGGGACGATGCTCGCGGCCGTGTTCGGGATCGCCGCTGGGATTCAGGGCATCGGGGCCCACGCAGCCGACGACCTGCCACTCGATCCGCTGCAGCAGGCCGTGGTGGAATCACTTGCCGCCACGCCCCGCACCACGCCCGCACAACTGCTCGCCGCCGCGGTTCGCGCGGCCGACGTGGAGGCCGCTGCGGCGGCAGAGGACTGGTTTGGAAAACTGGTGGCGGCCGTCGAGGCTACGGGTGACGAGCGGCTCGACGTGCTTGCCGACTTGGGCGACACGACCGACGCGGCGGCGCTTGGCCGGCTCGAGAGGATTCTCGAGCCTCGGATCCCAGCGGTCGGCAAGGTCGTGGCCGCGATCCGCGAAGCCTCGCGGCTGAGGCGGCGAGATCCCCGGCAACTGGCGGACGCGGTCAGGAATCTGGGGAGCGACTCCTCGGCCACTCGGCTCGCAGCGGCCGACGAGCTAGCCCGGGCCCGCGAGGACGCGCTGCCCGTGCTCGTGCCCCTGCTCGTGGCGACGGCTCCTGACGACGCCCGGCCACGGCAGCAGGCCCGCGAACTGATCGCGGTCCTTGGCGACGACGCCCGGCAGCCGCTGCTCGAGTGGCTCGCCTCCGACGACATGGAAGCATGGCCGGCCGTGATCGAGGCGCTCGATGTCAGCGGCGCCGACGATATCGAGGCTTTTTTGGTCGCGCCGGCACTCGCGGCCGATGTGCCGCCCCCTGCCCAGCAGGCGGCTCGGCGGGTGCTCGCACGGCGTGCCGCTCGCAGAGGCAACGCACCCACGCCACCGTCCCGTGATCTCGCGGAACAGATGCTCGCCGAGCGGCTCGACTGCACCCTGCTCCCCTCCGGCCTGCCGGAGGTCGACCACCTGCTCCTCGAGCCGGTGGGCCAGCCCGCCGCCGCTGCCGCCGCCTTTGGTGGCGGCGTGACGGGTGTGGTCGAGCGGCTGGTCTGGAATGGTGCGTCGCGACAGTTCGACCGCGTGCGGATGTCGCCCCGCGCCGCACGGGCCCGCGACAGCCTGCATATGGCGCGTGATCTCGCCGCGATCGATACCCTCGACCCGAAGGCGATCGGCCTCGTGCTTCTCGCGCGGCTGGAGTCGCTCCTCCTCTCCGTCGGCGATGCCTCCGGCATTCCGCCCAAGGATCTCCAGACGGCGCTCTCGGGACCGGACGGCTTCTCCCCGGAGGCGGCCGGCGACGTGCTCGATGCGGCGATCGCCCACGGCATGGGAGAGGCGGCAGCCGGCGCGGCAGCGGCCCTCGCCCCCGCTCATGGCGAGCGAGCCGCGAAACCGCTCGCTCCTGCCGTCCGCACGTCGCTGGTGCGCGCGATGGCGGTGGCTGACGCCGGCCTGCAGTTCGCCGCGGCCCGCACCCTCGCCCTTGCTGCGGGAGAGCCGCCCTACGCCGGCTCGAGCCGGGTGGTCGAGATCCTCATGCATGCAGCGACGGCGACCGGCACCGACCGGGTCGTGGTCGCCCATCCCGACACCGAGGTCGTCGATGCCCTGGCCACGGGTGTGTCGCGATTCGGCTACGAGCCCGTCCGCGTCTCGACTGGACGCGAGGCGATCTTCGCCGCCCGCGGACATGCCGACACCGTGCTCGTGCTCGTGGCCGCCCGCCTGGCGACGCCATCGGCGCTCGAGACCGTTCAGTTTCTCCAGCAGCAGGGGCTCGGTGACGTGCCGCCGGTGCTGGTCGTGGTCGACCCGCTCGACGACGGCGGCTGCTTCCTGTCACAGCTGCTCATGAAGTTCGGCGGCCTCCACAGAATCGCGATCGTCGATCGGCTCGAGAGCCTCTTCACTCCGGTGATCGACGAGGAGACGGGGAACGTGGCGATGCTGCCGCGATTTCCCGACGTGGTCGCCCAGGCAGCGGGCCCGGTGGCCGTCGATCCCGCCAGCCGCGATGCCGCCCGCCTGACCCGGCTGGGCCGCGCCCGCGAGGCACTCACGCTGCTCGCCGATCTCTCGCGCCGCGGATGGGACGCCCGCCCGGCGACAGTCACGGCCCTCGCAGCCCTGACGACTGCGGAGCTCTATGATCCTGCCGTCTCGCTCCTCGCCACGCTCGGTCGCCCTGAAGCCCAGACGGCGCTCGCCACGGAGGCCGAGCGCGGCGATCTGCCCGACGCCCTGCGGCAGGGGGCCCTGACCGCCTTGGCATCGAGTGTGGATCGCTATGGAGTGCTGCTCGATTGCGGTCACCTGCGGGCGGTGGCGACGAGGTACAATCTTTCCGCCGAGGCGTCGCGCGACGCCGCCGGCGACATCCTCGAGGTGCTCGAGACGGCGGACAGGAAGCTCCACGCCGCTCCTTCCGATGCTCCGCTCACCCGAACAACCCGCTGACGAACCCGCCTCCGCGCCGCTCGCGGGACTGATCGGCGCCAGTCCGGCGATGTTCGAGGTCTACGCGACCACGCGCCGCGTGGCAGTGTCCAACGCCTCGGTGCTGCTCCTCGGCGAGACCGGCACCGGCAAGGAGTTGATCGCCCGGGCGATCCACGAACTCTCGCCGCGGGGCAGCGGTCCCTTCGTGCGGGTGAACTGCGGCGCCCTCTCCGAGAGCCTGCTCGAGAGCGAGCTCTTCGGCCACGTCCGCGGCGCCTTCACCGGCGCGGTCGCCAACCGGGCTGGACGGTTCGAGGCGGCACACACCGGCACGATCTTTCTTGACGAGATCAACTCCACGACGCCGAAGCTGCAGGTGAAGCTGCTGCGTGTCTTGCAGGAGCGGGAGTTTGAACGGGTCGGTGATGCGGAGACCATCAGCGTTGACACGCGGGTCATCGCCGCCAGCAACCGCGACCTACTCGACGAGGTCGCGAAGGAGTCGTTTCGGGAAGATCTCTATTACCGCCTCAACGTGGTGCCGATCGTGCTGCCGCCGCTGCGGGCCCGCCGCGACGATATCCCGCTGCTGGTCAGCCACTTCCTCGAACACTACAACGAGGAGAACGACCGATACGTCGTCCATATCCAGCCGCAGGCCCTCGAGGCGATGGTGAAGTACCACTGGCCGGGCAACGTGCGCGAGTTGCAAAACGTGGTCGAACGATGCGTGGTGATGGCGCAGGGAGACGAGCTCACGCTCGATCTGCTGCCCCCGTCGCTCAGGGGCGATCGGCCCACGAGCACGATGCCCGGTCGCGGCGGCGACCTCGACAGTCTGGCCCGCGACCTCGTCGAGCAGGGCATGACGACGGCCGGCCCCGACGACGACAATCTCTTCGACCGGATCGTGAGCCGCGTGGAACGGGAGCTGATCGCCCAGATGCTCGCCGCCTGCAACGGCGTGCAGCTCAAGGCCGCCGCCCGGCTCGGCATCAACCGCAACACGCTCCGCAAGAAGCTCCTCGAGCACGGGCTCGAAGAGGGGAATCCCTGATGAGGCCGCTACTCGAGCCTTGCGGTCGACTGCGTGTCACGTGAAAGCCGACCGGCCGTCAGGCCGCGAGCTCCGGTGAAAGCCGTATCACATCGCCCGCGGCTCGATGCCGCCATCCGCCATGTCGCGGGCGTGATAGCTCGACCGCACGAGCGGGCCGCTGGCCACGCGGGCGAATCCGATCCCACGGGCGGCCGTCGCCAGTTCGTCAAACTCCTCCGGCGGCACATATCGCTCGACCGGGAGTGAGTCGAGGGTGGGCTGGAGATACTGGCCCAGCGTGAGGAAGTCGACGCCGTGATCGACGAGGTCGGCGAACACGTCGAGGAGTTCGTCGCGGGTCTCACCGAGGCCGAGCATCAGCCCGCTCTTCGTCTTGACCTCCGGAACGAGCCGCTTGGCATCGGCGAGCAGTTGGAGCGTCCACGGATAGACGCTCTTGCGGCCGCGGACGGCCCGGTAGAGCCTGGGCACCGTTTCGGTGTTGTGATTGAAAACGTCGGGCTTCGACTCCATCAGCCGTTCGAGGGCCCCGGGCTTGTCGAGAAAGTCGGGCACCAGCACTTCGATGGCGGCCCCCGTCGCCGAGCGGACCGCCTCGACCGTGCGGCGGAAGTGCTCGGCACCGCCGTCGGGCAGATCGTCGCGAGTGACGCTCGTGATCACGACGTGCGCGAGGCCCAGCCTGCGGGCCGCCTCCGCCACGCGTTCGGGCTCGTCGAGTTCGAGGGCCTCGGTCTTGCCCTTCGGCACCGAGCAGAAGCCGCACGGCCGGGTGCAGACGTTGCCCAGGATCATGAAGGTGGCAGTCCGCTGCGACCAGCACTCGAGACGGTTCGGGCACTTGGCCGAGGAGCAGACCGTTTCGAGATTGAGTTCGGCGATCAGGTGCGCCGTCTCGGCATGGCCTCCACCGGGCGCGAGGTTCTGCCGCAGCCACGGGGGCAGCCGTCGCACCGGGGGCGGCGCAGCCGCTTCGGCGACCTGGGGCAGGATGGGGAGCACGACGGCCGCTGCACTCGGGCTTCTTTCATCCGACACGGTTGATGACCTCCGGCTGATGGGCCGCATGGCTCCGGATCGCATAGGGAAAGCCTGCATTGATATGCGTTCGCGGAAACGCGAACACATCAGCGAGATGCTGCACGACGGCCGTGCGGACATCCTGCAGCCGCACCCGTCGCTGCACGTCGGCCTCGATCGATCCCATGGTCGACGGCCGTGCGGCCGTGCTCGAGCGGCCTCCGGCAGGGATCGCGTCGATCCGGTGATGCAGGTCGAGCGATGGGCAGACGTTGATGAAGGCGCCGTGGCAGGCAACGCCTCGACGCACGGCGATGCCGATGGCTGCGAGGAGGCCCGTGCGGCCGAAGATGCCGTGCAGCCCGGGACGACGGACCGCGCTGCCGCAGCGCACACCGCGGATGGCCCGCCCGATCCCCTCTTGAAAGAGGGCCACGTAGCGACCGACGTCATGGGGCGTGAGGCAGAGATCGTCGAGCGCCGCAAACGCCGCCACGACCACCTGGCCGGAACCATGAAGGACGGCGCCGCCGCCTCGGCCCGTGAACCGGACCGCCAGCCGCCGCGACCGCAGATCGTCGTCGGAGAGCCGCACGTCGCCGCGAGAGCCGAGTCTGCCGATCGTGATGCAGGGCTCGAGTTCGCAGATGACGAGCGTCGGATGGCGGCCGTGCGGTCCGGCTACCTCCCCCGCGAGCCGCTCGCTCATGGAGAGATAGTCGTCCCAGCCGATCGTGCCCGCGAGCCAGACTGCCAGCGGCTTGTGGGGAACGGCGTCGGGGAACGGTTTCGTGGCGCTCGGGTCAGTCGGCGGCATGCGTGAGTTGTAGCACGTTCACGCCCGACGACCGACCGCGGCGTCGAGTTGCCCCTGCAGGGCCACGAGTTTCTTGTGCCTCGCGTACATCGCGTCGAAGGTCGCGGCCACCGCCGGCCGCGGGTCGAACCGGCGGGGCTCCGCGGTCAGGTGCTCCGCGAGGAACGACTGCCAGTCGCCCCCCTTGCCCGCGATCCGCTCGTCGCGATAGGCGGCCATCAGGGCGGCGCCCCAGGCGGTGCCCTCGACGGCACCGTCGAGGATCAGCACCGGCACGTGGAAGGCGTCGGCCACGAGTTGGGCGAGCTCGGGCGTCTTCGTGATGCCGCCGGAGAGCACGATCTCCTTCCGCGGGAAGCCCTGGGCATCGAGGCCCTCGCTTCCCATGCGGAGGTTGAAGATGGTGGCCAGCAGCATCGCCTTCGCGGCGTTGCCCGGAGTCGCACTCGTGGCGTTGAGCCCAATCACGAGCGCCGTGCCGCCATGAGATACGCCCGCCCCCGGCTCGTCGTCCATGAAGGGGAGCGCCGCGAGGCCGCCGCAATCGTCCGGGGCCGCGAGCACCTGCGGCATGACCACGGCAAACACGTCGCCCGTGCCGGACGGATCTGCATGGCCGAACATCTCCACGATGGCGTTCATCGCGGTGGTGCCGTTGCGGAGCCAGACCATGTTGATCGGCTTGCCGTCCGGTGCGCAGAAATGGTCAATCGCGCGGTCCACGCCCTTGAAGGCCCGGTCGCCGACCGAGTTGGCGACGACGCTCGTACCGAAGCTCATCGACACCGTGCCGGCCGCGGCGATCAGCGAACCGGTCAGCGCCGCGGGCTGATCCCCCTCGGCCGGCGCGACGGGGATCCCTTGCGGCAGCCCGAGCAGCGCGGCCCCGCGGGCGTCGAGCGTGCCGCCATCCTCGCCGGCGCGGCGGACAACCGGCAGGAGATCGCGAAGCGGCTTCACGGACGCGGCCGGGGCAGAGCGGGCCACGAGGGCGTCGAAGTCGGCCAGCAGTCGGGCGTCGTAGTCGTGGGTCTTCTGATCGATGGGAAACATCCCGGCGGCATCGCCGATGCCGAGATTCCAGGTGCCGGTGAGACGGTGGGCGATCCAGCCGGCAGGCGTCGTGATCCGCGCGGCACGGGTCGCCTTTTCCGGCTGGTGACGGATCGTCCAGAGCCAGCGGGCGGTCGTCATCCGCTTGGGCACCTTCACCCCGAGGCAGTCGGTGAGCTCATGCCCTTCGGCCTCGTTGCGGCCGTCGCACCAAAGCCGCACGGCGCCGACGGGTTGGCCCGACGCATCGGCGATCACCTCGCCGTGCATCTGCCCAGCGATGCCGATCGCCCGCACCTCCATCTCGAGGCCCAGCGCGCCGAGCTTTCGACGGAGATCGGCCATCGCCTCGCCGACCGCCCGCTCCCAGTCGCCGGCGAGTTGCTCCTGGCACTCGGCGGGCAGCCCCGGCACCATCGCGTAGCTGCCGTGACCCGTCGTGAGCATCCGCAGCGACTCGTCGGTGAAGATCACCGACAGGCCCTGCGTGCCCAGGTCGATGCCGAGGTATCCCTGCTTCTTCATGGACGTCGATTCCGGGGGGAAAGGTGCGATGCGACTGATCCTCCCCGAACGTCGCGTTGCGGAAAAGCCCCTCCCTCCGACTCGCACAGTAACAACGTGTTGCCTGGTCTTCAGATAGCCCAACGTCGTGAGGCATGGGGCGAAGCAGCGCCGCGACTGGAATCCCACAGCCGTCGCCCGCGGCCTCACGGCCAGTCGGCTTGTAGCGTTGCCCGAGGCGTCACGGGCATGAACTCAGCGAGGGGCTGCCCGTGCCCCGCGAGCCGGCGTATGACGACGAGCGCAGCCAGGATGGCGAAGCGATGGCGGCATCCGAGCGAGCGCAGGGCAGGATGCCCGCAGCAAGCGTCCGGCGACGGGGCATGGGCAGTCCCGAGCCGCGCGGCAGGGCAGCCCGCGGCCTTACGGCCAGTCGGCTTGTACCGGGCAGCTCCGAGGCACGTCATGCGTCCCAGCGGACCTGCGGCGTTGACCCGTGGCCGCGAGTGCCGCAGAACGCGACCTCAATGCCGAGTTGCTTCGCCACCGCCGCCTTGAGCTGCGCCGCGCGGTCCGCCCCCGCCGCGTCTCTGGCATAGGCCACCTGCACGTGGTTCGCCTTGTGACGGGCCATCATCTGATCGCGAGACACCCCGTAGGTGACGGCGTGCATGATCGGCCACTGCCTGGTCGTGGCCTCGAGCCGGCGGCGGGTCTCGGCGGCGGGAAGTGCGACCACCTCTGCGCGGCCGATGTCCATGCAGAGCTTCTCCTGGGAGCCGGTGCCGTCGACCCAGATGCGGCTCCAGACGATCTCACCCGGCCTGCTCACGCCGGCGAGCGTGCTGCCACCGAGTCGGAAATACATTGGTGGCTGCCGGAAGCCTTCGGCTCCCTTCCAGCCCTTCACGAAATGCGCCGGCGGCGCGCCGCCGGAGATCTCAAACACCCACACCCAGTGATCGGTCGATCGCGAGGCATCCCAATCGCCCCAGCGAATGTCATTGAGCGTGGTTTCGACCGGTTCGCCCAGGGCCTCGTGGACCCGCTGCGTGAGCAGGCCGTCGAGGCCGGCGCATTCGTCAACCTCGTTGAAGTGAACGAGCGGCTGGCCCTTGAAGAGCACGCGGGCACTGCCCTCCGCCGTCACCGGCGGCCGCTTCGAGTCGTTGAGCATGCCTTCCACGAGGTCGCTCGCCGGCAGCAGATCCTTGAGCCCCTGCTGGTATTGGATGCCGATCGTGTCGCAGCCATAGCGGTCGGCGATTCGCAGCGCGGCGACGTACATCCGGCACTGGAGCAGCACCTGCTGTCGGGTCAGGTCGGTCGCCTCGTCGCGGCCGAAGTGAAATCGCATCCCCACCTTCTCGAGCCACTGGAAGACCCGGCGGGCCTCCGCCTCGCTCGTCCGCATCGCCTCGTGGTAGAGCGCAGACTGGCTGAGCCGTTCCTTGAAGACCCCCGTCGCGTGCAGGAGGCGGTCGGGAATGATCGCATTCTCCATCCCCATGCAGCCCTCGTCGAAGACACCCATCAGCGCCTTCTTCGTGCGCAGGTCCGTGGCCATGGCCTCGGCCCGCTTGGCCAGATCGCGGGGCAGCCGCACGCGATCAAACGGCACCACGTGGCTGGTGTCGTGATGGATGGCGCGGGTTTCGAGCCAGGCCCGCAGATGCCGCTCGAAACTCGGGCTCGCGAAGTCGTCGGCCCAGACGGTCGCATAGGGAATGCCCGACTTCGTCAGCGATCCGTTGAGGTTGAGCATGCCCACGAGGCCCGGCCACTGGCCCGACCAGTTGGCGGCCGTGAGGATTGGACCACGGTGCGTGGTGAGCCCGGGAAGCACATGGTTGGAATACTGCCAGACCGCCTCGGCCACCACGAGCGGCGCATCGGGATCGATGTGCGAGAAGACCTCGAGCCCTTCTCGACTGCTGGCGATGAAGCCATGGCCCCGCTGCCGCGACGCCGCATGGCCCCGTTCGAGCGTCCAGCCGGCGCGGACGAACGCGGCGGTGAGTTCCTTCTCCATGGCCTTCTGGGCCGGCCAGCAGACGCGGTTGGCCTCCTCGCGAAGGTCGCCGCTGGCGACGAGCACGGCACGGCGAGCGGCGGCGCGGCGGGCGGAAGCAGATGAAGCTGACATGCACTTGTGCCCCTGATGGATTCCACGGTTCGCGGGCAACTATACTCCCGGTCTCGGTTTGGATTCACTCCTGCGCGGGACGGCACCGGATGGCACTCCGGGTGCCACTCCGCCGGCCCGGCCCGAGCCCAAACGGATCCCGGCTCCCCCCACCCCTGCCTCGTTCCGAAAGGAGTCTCCCCATGTCGCCCTTCGCTCTCCACGACCGACGCTTCAACGCCGCGGTCATCGCCATCGTCGCGACCTCGGCCGCCATCGGAGCGGCCTGTGGCGGAGCCTGGCGGCCGGTCGCCCCGTTGCCCCGGGCCGCCGCCATGACGTCCCTGTCGCATGAGTCATTCGCCGTCTGCACGACCCCCGTCGACTCGGCCGTCGAGGGCTTCTTTATTCTCGACTTCGAAACGGGCGATCTCACCGGCGGCGTCCTCAACCAAAACACCTCCAAGTTCGGTGCCTCCTACCGCTGCAACGTGCTCAAGGATCTCGGCTTCAAGGCCGGCAAGGTCAAGAACCCGAAGTTCCTGCTCGTACCCGGCATGGCATCCTTTGCCGGCACGTCAGGCCTGGCCCAATCGGTGCTCTACGTGACCGATGCCGCCACCGGCGTGACGGTTGCCTACGGGATTCCGTGGAACTCCCAGCAGCCGCCCGCCGGCGGCGGACCTGTGGAACTGGTGGCCCTCGACAAGGCGGCGCCTCGGGGCGGCGGCGCGAAGGTCCAGTAGCATGGAAGCAGGATCTGGCGCCGACGTGACGATCACGGTGAATGGCGAGCAGCGGCTGGCCGGGGCCGGCTCGTCGCTGCTCGATCTCGTCGAGGCCTTGGGCTTCGCCGGTCGGCCGATCGCGGTCGAGATCGACGGCGACGTGGTTCCCAGATCGCGGCTCGGCGAGCGGGCGGTCGGCGGCGGGGAGCGGATCGAGATCGTGACATTCGTCGGCGGCGGCTGATTCGGAAAGAAGCAGAAAGCATCATGCACGACTCGAACGTGACCGACCGTGAGGCCCCGGCCGGCAGTGACCGTTCGCTCGTCGTGGGCGGGATGACGCTCGCGAGCCGGCTGATCGTCGGCACCGGCAAGTATTCCACCTTCGCGGAGATGGCCCGCTGCCTCGCGGCGTCGGGCACCGACTGCGTGACCGTCGCCGTACGGCGCGAGCGGCTCGTCAACGCCGCGGGCGAAAACATCCTCGATCACATCGACGCCTCGCGGTACGCCCTTCTGCCCAACACGGCCGGCTGCTACTCCGCAGACGATGCCGTCCGCGTGGCCCGACTTGGCCGGGAACTGCTCCGCGACATGGGCTCGTCGTCGTCGGAGTGGGTGAAACTGGAGGTGCTCGGGGATCGTCGCACGCTCCTGCCCGACCCGGTGGGAACACTCGCGGCCACGGAGCGGCTCGTCGCCGATGGCTTCACGGTGCTCGTCTACACCAGCGACGATCCCGTGATCGCCAAGCGACTCAAGGATCTCGGGGCGGCCAGCGTGATGCCGGCCGGCAGCCCGATCGGCTCGGGCCAGGGCGTGCTCAACGCCAACAACCTCCGGATCTGCCTGGAGTATCTCAAGGAAGACGATCCCTCCTATCCCGTGATCGTGGATGCCGGCGTCGGCACCGCCAGCGAAGTGGCGGTGGCCATGGAACTCGGCGCCGACGGGGTGCTGCTGAACACGGCCATCGCCCATGCCCAGGATCCGGTGCGGATGGCCGAGGCGATGCGGGCGGCGTGCCTCGCGGGGCGGCTCGCCTTTCTGGCGGGCCGCATGCCACGGCGGCTTTATGCCACCGCCTCGAGCCCCGACGAGGGAAGCATCGCGCGGCCTCGCTCATGACCTGCCCGCTCATGACCATGCTCCCGGGTGCCTGAAGCCATGCTCGCCAAACGCATCATTCCCTGTCTCGACGTGGACCGCGGCCGGGTCGTGAAGGGAACGAAGTTCCTCGAACTGGTCGATGCGGGTGATCCTGTGGCGGTCGCGGCGAGGTACGAGGCCGAAGGGGCCGACGAACTGGTATTCCTCGACATCACAGCGAGCCATGAGGGCCGGGGCATCATGCTCGACATGGTCCGCCGCGTATCGGAGACCGTCTTCATGCCCTTCACCGTCGGCGGCGGCATCCGCACGCTCGACGACGCGGCCCGGCTCGTACAGGCCGGCGCGGAGAAAGTGAGCATCAACTCGTCTGCCGTCCGAACGCCCGAACTTGTCACCGCGATTGCCGACCGTCTCGGGAGCTGCGCCACGGTCGTCAACATCGACCCCAAGCGGGTGATCAAGGATGGCCGCGAGATCTGGGAGGTGTTCGTCAACGGAGGCCGCGTGCCCACGGGGCTCGAGGCGGTGGCATGGGCCCGTGAGGTCGAGCGGCTCGGTGCTGGAGAGATCGTGCTGACGTGCATGGATCGCGACGGCACCCGGGCAGGCTACGATCTCGAGATCACGGCCGCCGTCAGCCGGGCCGTGGGGATCCCGGTCGTGGCCAGCGGCGGGGCCGGCAGCCCGGAGCACCTCGCCGATGCGGTCGAACACGGTGGTGCGGACGCCGTTCTCGCCGCTGGAATCTTCCACTTCGGGCAGTGTACGATCCGGGAGGTTAAAGAACTCTTTCACCGTCGCGGCATTCCCGTCCGCCCTTCCTGCAGCTGATCGCCCGCCGACGTTTTCCAGCGACCCGCCACCTCAAGACACCTGCCATCTCACGACACC
>JBPCTA010000530.1:0-5765 GCA_051006595.1 Pirellulales bacterium | reverse complement strand
ACATCCTCGTGTTCGAGAAGTAGATCACGAGCGTCAAGGATATCGTGCCGCTGCTCGAGGCCGTCGTGAACGCCGGCAAGCCCCTGCTGATCGTCTCGGAGGAGGTCGATGGCGAGGCCCTGGCCACCCTCGTGATCAATCGGCTTCGGTGCACGTTCCAGGTGTGCGCGGTGAAGGCTCCCGGCTATGGCGATCGCCGCAAGGCGATGCTCGAGGACATCGCGATCCTCACTGGCGCCTCGCCCGTGTTCGAGAACCTCGGCATGAAGCTCGAGAACCTTGGCCTCGCCGAACTCGGCCGTGCCAAGAAGGTGATCATCGACAAGGACAACACGACGGTCATCGAGGGTGCCGGCAAGTCGGGCGAGATCAAGGCGCGGATCGAGCAGATCCGCCGCGAGATCGAGAACGCGACGAGCGATTATGACCGCGAGAAGCTCGAAGAGCGGCTCGCCAAGTTGTCGGGCGGCGTGGCCAAGATCAACGTCGGTGCCGCGACCGAGAGCGAGATGAAGGAGAAGAAGGCTCGCGTCGAGGACGCGCTGCACGCCACGCGGGCGGCCGTCGAGGAGGGCATCCTGCCGGGCGGCGGCGTGGCCCTGCTGCGAGCCTGCTCGCAGGTGAAGCCCAAGGGCTTGTCCGAAGACGAGGCTGTCGGCTATCAGATCGTGATCCGGGCCTCGCGGGCCCCGCTGACGATGATCGCCTCGAACGCCGGCCAGGATGGCTCGATCGTCTGCGAGAAGGTGCTTTCGGGCACGGGCAATCACGGCTACAACGCCGCGACGGGCGAGTACGAGGATCTCGTCAAGGCGGGGGTCATCGACCCGGCGAAAGTGACGCGGACGGCGCTGCAAAACGCCACGAGCGTCTCGACGCTGTTGCTTACGAGCGACGCCCTGATCGCCGAGAAGCCGAAGGATCAGAAGTCCAAGGCTGGCGGTGGCGGTGGCCACGGCGGCGACTACGACATGTATTGAGCCGCAGGCTCTGGTGGCTTCTGCCACCGGCCTGACGCGATGAGAATCATGAGCCGGGGCGTTCGAGAGAACGCCCCGGTTTTTTCATGTTCGTCGTCAGGTCTCCGATCGGGACGAAGCCGTCGGTGCCGGATGGATGGGAGACCTGGCCGCACGACGGGGAGATCATCTGCCGCCAGAGGGTTCGGGCTAACCAGGCCGCTGCCGCAAGGGAGACGGCGATCGCGATGGCGTCCTGCATGGTCACCAGCCCAGGGCCGTGCCGACCTGATAGATGGCAAATGCTCCGAGCCAGGCAAGCACCGTCATGTAGGTGAAGGTGACGACCGGCCAGACCCAGGAGCCGGTTTCGCGTCCGATCACGACCAGCGTGCTCGCGCACTGGGCACAGAGGGCGAAGAAGACCATGATCGAGAGGGCCACTGGCAGCGTGAACACGCGGCGGTTCGTGCCGTCCCACCGGGCCGCCTTGAGCCGCCGTTCGAGAGCAGTCGCCCCCTCGGCCTCACCCGGATCGACGTCACCGAGGTTGTAGATCACGCCCAGTGTGCCGAGGACGACTTCGCGGGCCGGAAAGCTGGCGATCGCCGCACAGCCGATCCGCCAGTCCCAGCCGAGCGGCCGCACCACTGGTTCGACGAATCGACCTGCCCGGCCCAGGAAACTCTGCCGCTGAGCCGCGCCCCGGCGAGCGGCGGCGAGGCCCTCGGGCGTATCGAGGGACGCGAGTTCGGCGACGAGTTCGGCTCGGTCCGAGGCATTCTCGGCCCCGGCTGCGCTCGCCTCAAGTGAGGCCCGCAGGGCGGCCACATCGCGATCGATGGCCTGCTCGTTTCGCGGGTAGCT
Source organism: Pirellulales bacterium (assembly GCA_051006595.1). GTDB lineage: Bacteria > Planctomycetota > Planctomycetia > Pirellulales > UBA1268 > QWPN01. The sequence goes on along the minus strand of JBPCTA010000530.1, from coordinate 3,939 downwards.
CATCAGCGCCCAGATCACGATGCTCACCGCCACGATCAGCGTGCCGGCGTTCATCAGAAACGACCAGGCTGCCTCGCGCACCCGCTCGAGCACCACGGCAGGCCGAGGCCACCGCCAGCCGGGCAGCTCCATCACAAAGGGCTGTGGCGGTCCCTTGAAGATCGTGCGTGACAACAGCAGCGCCACCGCCGCGGCCACGACCACCCCAAGCGCGTAAAGGCCCGCGAGCACGACGGCCTTGAGCGGGAGCCACGAGAATCCCACGGCCCGGTCGGGGACGAACGCACTGCAGAGCAGCAGATAGACCGGCAGCCGTGCCGAGCAGCTCATCAGAGGCGCGACCAGGATCGTGAGCAGCCGGTCGCGGCGATTCTCGATTGTGCGGGCGGCCATGATGCCCGGGATGGCGCAGGCAAAGCTCGACAGCAGCGGGATGAACGATTTTCCGCTGAGGCCCGCAGCCACCAGCAGCCGGTCCATGAGATACGCGGCCCGCGAGAGATAGCCGCAGCCTTCGAGGATCGCGATGAAGAGGAAGAGAATCGCGATCTGCGGCACGAAGATCACGCTGCCGGCCACGCCGGCAAGGATGCCGTCCACGATCAGCGACCGTACCGGACCATCGGGCAGGAGGCCGCCGATGAAGGCCGATACCAGCTCCATGCCCGCCGACACGAGCTCCATCAGGGGCGATGCCAGCCAGAAAATCGACGTGAAAATGGCGAACATGACCGCCGCGAAGATGAGGGTGCCCCAGAGCCGGTGCGTGAGGATCGCGTCGATCCGGTCTTCCATGAGCCTTCCAGCCGGCGGTGCCGTGGCGACGATGCCCTCCAGCAGCCGCTCGATCGCGGCATAGCGTGCGATGGCATCGCGAGCCGCCGGTGAACGGCCTGTCTGGGCATCTCGATCGCTTGGTGCCGTCGAGGTGGCCAGGGGTGCCGCCGAAGGCGGGGTGCCGAGCACGGTGAGCACGCTGTCGCGGATCTCAGCGATGCCCTCGCCGGTCGTGGCGGCCACACGGATCACCGGGCATCCGAGCCGTCGAGAGAGCAGGTCGCTGTCGATGCGGATGCCTCGTCGGTCGGCCACATCGGAGAGTGTGAGGGCGAGCACCACCGGCAGGCCCACCTCGAGCGTCTGGGTCGCGAGATAGAGGTTGCGTTCGAGATTCGTGGCATCAGCCACCACGACCACGCAATCCGGCCGAGGCACCCCGTGCATCGCCCCACGAAGGACGTCCACCGCGACTTTCTCGTCCGGACTCTGTGGCGAGAGGCTGTAAGTGCCAGGCAGATCGATCAAGTCGATCCGCCGACCACGGTGCACGAACCGACCGACCTTTTCCTCGACGGTGACGCCGGGATAGTTGCCGACGCGTGTGGGGATGCCGGCCAGCGAGGTGAAGAGCGTGCTCTTGCCGACGTTGGGATTGCCGAGCAGGGCGACGGTGACCGTGTCGCCATCACGAGTTGCCCGTGCCATGCGTCGCCTTGCCGAGGGAAAACGAGTTCGCGAGTCTGCCGACGGTCAGCAAGAAGACATGGCGACCGGCCGCGCCGGTCAACAAATCCACGTTCAGCGGTCGCCTACGGAGACCCGGGCCGCCTCCTGGCGGCGAATGGAAAGACGGTAGCCCCGAACCTCGAGTTCCACGGGATCCCCGAACGGCGCCCGGCCGAGAAGGCGGACACGGACGCCCGGCGTGAGCCCCATCTCCAGGAGCCGGATTGCGACGGGATCCGCCCCGTCGACGTCCCGAACCAAGACGGTGCTACCCAGCGGGATATCGTCGAGAGACGCCATAAAAACCCTTTTTCTCACACGCAGCCAACGGCCGACAACTGAATGTTGAGAACGAATCTCAACATGTCCCTCAGTGTAGAACCGGGACGCGTGGGAAGCAATAACCGTTTTGTCGGAAAGCCGATCTGAATGAGACCACCACTCGGGCTGCCGGGGCTGTTCGTGGCAGGTACGGATACCGATGTGGGCAAGACCCACGTGGCCGCCGCCATCGCCCGGTCGCTCGTGGCGTTAGGCCGGCGGGTGGGCGTGTATAAGCCAGTGGCCAGCGGGTTTCCTTCGGCTGCAGCCGAAGGCAGCGATGCCTGGCGGCTCTGGGATGCCGCCGGCCGGCCCCTGACACCCGATTCTGTTTGCCCGCAGGCATTCGCCGCGGCTGTAGCGCCGCATCGCAGCGCCGCTGCCGAGGGCAGCCTCGTCGATGAACGGCTGCTGCGGACCGGGCTCGATGCGTGGCTGCCGGTGAGCGATGTGGTGCTCGTGGAAGCCGCCGGCGGACTCTACTCGCCGATGGGCGACTCGACGCTCGCCGTCGATCTGGCCCGCGACTTTCGCTTCCCGGTCGTGATCGTCGATGCCGCACGGCTTGGGGCCGTCGGCCGTTCGCTTGCCACCGTGCGGGCGGCGGTCGCGGACGGGCTCAGCGTCGCCGCCGTCGTGCTGTCGCACACGACGCCCGTCACGGCAGACGCGAAGCTCACGAGTCGGTTGCGAATCGCCCTCGACAGTGTCGATGATCTCAAGAAGCGGCTCCCCGGAATCCCCGTCGTGATCCTCGATCATGGGGCCACGCTCCTGCCTGCGGGAACCGACTGGCCGGCAGCGAGGGCTGGCGCTACTCGCTCCCCGCCGCGCGAAGGCTGCGGGCCGATTCCTCCGCCGTCACCGTCGTGATGTGACAGCCCGTGCCGAGTTCGAACCCCGCCAGTTCGGCCAGTCGCGGCAGGATCTCCAAATGCCAGTGCCAGGCGGCGGTCGGCTCCATGTCGGCGGCAGCGCGGAGAAACGGTGCCTGATGGAGCCACCAGTTGTACTCACAGCCAGGGGCGACCCGTTCGAGCCTGCCGGCCATGTCACGGGTCAGATCGGCGAGGGCCGCGGCACGTGCGGGGGGCGTGTCGTGAAAGTGCCGCTCCGGCTCGGCGGTCACGATCCAGGTCTCGAACGGCTGCCGAGGCGCAGGGGGCACGACGACCACGAGACCTCCCAGTTCGGCGACGATCCGTCCGGCAGCCCGTGCTTCAGCGAGCAGGACGCCGAACGGATCACGACCCCCGCGGCAGCCGGCGAGTTCGGACGAGATCGTCGGAGGCACCCGATCCAACGCTACGAGTTGGCTGTGGACATGCTCGAGCGAGGCGCCGGCCTTGGGGCCCGAGTTCTTGAACACGGTGGCCCACGCAAGCGACTCCTGCGCGGCGAGCATCGCCAGACGGCGGCCGCAGAGACTCCACACATCCCGCCAGGCCGCTGGATCGACGGCGAGGATCGAGCGATCGTGTCGGGGCGACTCGATCACCACCTCGTGGACGCCGTGGGCCGGCCGCCCCTCCGCTCCCGGAGTGATCTCCGCAGCGGCGATCGTCGTGATCGGATAGCGGTTGGGGACGATTCGCGCCTGCCATGGGGCGGATGCATCGACAGGAGCGCGGGCCAGATCGGGCGGCGTGCGATCCTCGTTGCCGGCGCAGAACGGGCACCAGTCGTGGGCGGTCGCGGGATCGACGCCCAGTTGGGCCACGAGGGCCGCGTCGTTCGGTTTGCTCCCCCGCTGGGGCGCCACGAACACCGGTCGGCCCGAGAGCGGATCCAGGCATATCCGCGGCACGTGCAGGTCGGTCGGTTCGGGGCTCGTCGGTTCGGGGCTCATGTGATGCAGTATGCGCTCTGCAGTCGTCAGCCGATCGGTCGCTCGGCAGGCCACGACGGGAAATGCTCCCGTTCCAGCCCCGTCGAGGGTGCCGAATGGTCGTGTTGAACCAGTCCGATGCCACCCGTACACTCCGGCTCCGAGTCTCAGGGCCGGTGTGCTGGTCGCGGCACCCTGCCGGTCCACCGGCGAAGGCTCGGTGAAGTGTTTCTTGTCGTGGCCCAAGATCTGTCATGGCCCAAGTCATGGCCCAAGAGGAGACT
>JBPCTA010000529.1:0-2666 GCA_051006595.1 Pirellulales bacterium | reverse complement strand
GAGCAGCGGCGTGCAGCCGATCATGGGGAACAGGCCGCGGAGTCGGCGGAATCGCGGGTCGTCGTGCATCGCTCGAGGCCAGTGTGGCCCAAACCATTCTTGCGTTACGGCAGGTCGGAAGCTTCGCCGCCGGCGGGCGTGACGGCGGACCAGAACACCGCGGGATCCACATCGGTGCTCAAGCTTCGCACGCTGGCGTCGAGCATGCCGATGGTCATGGTGCCGGGATGAATGCCTTGGAGCCGCAGGCCGTCGGCGGTGGCTGGAGCCGGCTTGTCTTCCATCGGCGGCGAGACGACATCCGCCATCGCGTTGGTTGCCTGGCAGTTGAAGCTGCGGCTCCAGGCACCGGTCTGGCCGGGGGCGATGGATTTGGCGGGATGGTTTGCACGGCCGAGCGGCGCGGCCGTCGTGGTGTCGGGATGGGCGAAGGTCGGGGCCTTCGCTCCGCTGCGAGAGCTGTACTGCGACACGACCGTCGCCCCGCTAGCCACCGTCCGGCAATACGACTCGGCAAACGAGATCGTCTTCGACGTGCCGTCGCTCACCTTCCGGAGCATGGGGCTGCTCGAGAACAACGCGCCATTCGAGAGATAGGCGACGGTGCCGGGAATCGCGGAGACGCCGCTGAACTCCTGTGCCGCCATTTCGCGAGTCAGATCCGACGGGCAGTTGTACGTGGGTACGGTCGGCAGTTTGTTGGTCAGCATTGCCGAAGCGCCGGCGAACGTCTGACGCAGGGCCTCGTCCTCGGCATACGACATGATTATCACGTGGAGCGGGTACGTCGCCGCCGCGTTGCCCGACGACGTCGTGCTGCCACTCGTCACGCTGTTCGTGAGGGCATCGGGCAGCTTGTCGCGCCTGGCCGACGCATAGTTCATCACCGCCAGGCTGACCTGCCGCACCTGATTGCCGCACTGCGTTCGCCGCGCAGCCTCGCGGGCGCTCTGCACCGCCGGCAGCAGCAGCCCGATGAGCGTCGCGATGATCGCGATCACTACGAGGAGTTCCACGAGCGTGAACGCGCGACGGAATCGCGCCGTGAGTGAAACCGTCGCGACAACGGAACGAGAGCAACGCATGGTGTGTGCCTTGCGGGGTCGGGGCACCCGGTCGAGCGACCGGCATGCTTACCGAACTGGTGAACATTTCGAGACTACCCTTGGCAGAGCTGTCAATGCAAGCCGCCAGCAGGGTTTTTCTGGCACCCGGCCACGAGGGGGTGCGGCCCGCGGGCCAGGTTTTGGTCACCGGTGCAGGGTGTCGCGAATGCTTCGCAGAAGCACGGGGTCGGTCGCGATCCCGAGAATGCCGTTGACGATGAACTGGATGCCGATGCAGAGGAGCAGAAACCCCATAACTTTGGTCAAGGCATTCATCCCCGTCTGGCCGATCACCCGAACGACGGAGCCGGCGAGCCGCAGCGTCGCGTAGGCGATCACCGCCACGGCCGCGATGCCCAGCATCACGGCCACGTAATCCAGCCAGCCGGTCGCCAGTGACGTGAAGCCGAGCGTGACCGCGATCGACCCCGGACCACTGAGCATCGGCATCGCCAGCGGAGTGAAGGCGATGTCGGGTTTGACGGCGGCGACGGGGGCCTCGCTCACCTCGGGCTGGGACGACACGAGCATGCTCGACCCGATGCCGGCCACCATCAGGCCGCCGGCGATTCGCAGCCCGGGGATCGAGATCCCGAAGAACCCCATGATCAGCGACCCGCCGACGAGGAACGTGACGAGGATCGCCGCCATGTAGATGCATGCCAGCACTAGCTGGCGATGCCGAACCGCCGGCGGAAAGCCATCGGTCATGGCCAGAAACGCCGGCGCCGAAGCGAGCGGATTGATGACCGGAAGGAGCGCGAGGATGGTGCCGAGAACCAGTTCCCAGAAATGAACAAAGGGTGTCATGCGGTCTCAGGTTTCGCGGCGACGGCACCGTCGCATGACGAGCGTGCCGCAGGCCACCGCGAGCAGCCATGCCGACGAGGGCTCGGGTACGGCGGCGACGGCTCCACCGCCGAGGGCGACGGTTGAGTCCAAGGGCGGATTGTAGAGCCCAGAATCATAGAGTCCGGTCGTCAGAAAATCGGCGGCGTCGAGCACATTCACCACACCATCGTAGTTGAAGTCGCCCTGGCTCCAGGTGGCGGGATTTCCGGAGTTGAACTTTCCCGCCGTGAGCACGTTGGCCGCGTCGAGAATATCGATCTGCCAGTCGAGGTTGGTGTCGCCCGGGGCCGCGAAGGCGAAGGAGAGCGAGCCATTGCCGTTGTCGAGCCAGCCGACCGCGCGGGGAATGCCCAAGGCCACGTCGGCCGCGGCGGCACCGGCGCAGGGCAATCAGGGCACTGGCTGCCGTCAGGAGCCATGCCGAGGAGGGCTCGGGCACGCTCGTGTTTGACGGCGTGAACACCTTCACGGGCACGACGATGGTGGCTTCCGGGGCGGCCGAACTCGCCAACGCATCGGCCCTGGCCTCGAGCCCCGTGGCGGTCGCGGCCGGCGCGACGCTCACCGTGGCGCCGTATCTCCGGACCACGGTCGCCGGCCTCGCGCTCTCCGCGAATGGCCTCGCAGACGTGACGAGCGGCCTGGTGACCGTCACCAGCGGCCTCTCGGCCACGGACCTCGTCACGCAGATCCTTGCCGGCCGGGGCA
>JBPCTA010000528.1:0-6094 GCA_051006595.1 Pirellulales bacterium | reverse complement strand
CGCTGAGTTCATGCCTGTATAAGCCGACCGGCCGTAAGGCCGCGGGCGAACTGCGTTTGATTCTGGGGCCACCGACCGGCCGTGAGGCCGCGGGTGCATCACACCGCCGGCGCGGGCAGGAGGCTGGGGGCCGTGGGCTCCGGCTTGGTGCCCGGGGCCGCTGGGAGTGGCTGGAGCGGCACTGTCTCCGGTCGCGTGGCCGGATCGCGGGGCGGAAGTTGTGTGACGGGGGCATCGGCCCCGATGTCCTCAAAGCTCTGTGAGATCGCACCGCGGCTGAAGACACCGGGCCGCGAGTGGCCGTAGTCGAGATACAGGCTGGCATCCCGCTGGCGGGCGCGGCGGTGGGCGTCGAAGTAGGCCTTGCCCGGCCACGGACCCTCGGCGAGGAACACGCCGTTGTATTCGAGCAGCGATCCCTTGCGGTAATGCAGCTGCGAGATCGAACGGTTGTAGTCGACGACCGAGCGATAGTAGGAACTCTCCGCCTCGGCCCGTCGCCGCTGGGCGTCGAGGAGCTGGTCGAGCGTGACGGTGTTGGCATCGTAGGCCGCCTGCACCGCCTCGACCTGCCGCTCTGCGGCCACGCGACGATTGAAGTTGGTCTGCGAGAGCGCGAAGTTCGTGTCGACGTTCCGCACGGCTTCGACCAGCGCGTGGGAGGCCTCGAGCTCCTCGTCCTGGAGTCGAGCCCGTTCGCGGGCCAACTGGAGCTGATGGTGACGCACGGTGGCCAACTCGCGGCGGAAGCCGAGCGGCATCAGGAACTGCGCCCCGGCCTGCCATTCCTGGAACTGACCGCTGAGCAAGGTCGAGTAGGCGTCAGTGCCGACGAGCGGATCGTTCCCGTTGGCATTGTAGGGCGAGTAGTTCTGATTGATCAGATCCTGGCCCATGCCGAGAAACCGCCAGCGGCCCACCATGTCGAGACGAGGCAGAATCAGGTTCTTGGCGGCCGTGAGTTCGAGCTCACGCTGCTTGACCACCCACTTCTGCTTGCGGAGTTCCGCCGACCGCGACAGGGCCTCGACGAGCGACTGCTGCCAGTCGAATGCGATCCGAGCGGTGGTCGGCTCGTCGGACGGCCGGATCAGTCGGCCGTCGCTCGCCGAGATCCCCATCATGTATCGCAGACGATTTTCGCAGCGATAGACGTCGGTGAGGGCCTGCTCGACCTCGCTGCGAAAGAAGAAATACTGCTCGCGGGCCTGGGCCTCTTTGTCGGCCTCGCCGCCGCGGGACTGCTCCACATAGAGGGCGTGCACCTTCCGCCAGGCCTCGAGTGAGCTGTCCCGGCCGGCCTTTCGGGCCTCGAGATTCCGGTAGGCGAAGTAGAGCTCCCAGTACGACTGCTCGGTGTCGCTCACCAGGTTGCGGACGCCCGCTTCGAAGTCGGCCAGCGAGATGTCGGCATTGATTCGGGCGAGGAGCACGCCGCGGAAGTTTGGCCGGCCGTAGAGGTTGTCGAAGAAGTCAGGCCCGGCGATCCGGTTGTAGGTCACGCCGGCACCCTGGAGGAGCGGCTGGCTGAACGTGAAGTCGTAGTTGGTCGACCAGGTCGACGGGACGATGACCTTGAAGTTGGGATCGGTGATCGGGAGCCCGTTGTTTTGTCGCGTGGGATTATTGTTGTTGTCGTAGAGCGTCGTGTTCGCGACACCAAACGTGGCACCAGTCGCGGTCTTTTTCTGGATTCCCGTGGTCCAGTTGCCGGTATCGCCGAGGAGTTGCTGCTGGAAGAGAGACGTGAACTGACCGCCGACGTTCTGCGGCCGATTCTGCCGGTCCCAGGTGAGCGAGCTCGAGAGTTGGGCGTCAAACAGGGCCAGGGCGCTCTCGACGCCGCGGAAGGGGTCGGTCTCGACGATCGCGGGATCGTAGACGCTCGGCGTGGCCTGCGGGTTGGTGAGCAGCGACACCGGCGGTTCGCCGGTTTGGGGCCGCGGACCACCAAAACTTCCGAACCGACCGCCGAGGTTGCGGAGCACCTTGCCGTTTTCCAACGACGTGCGCACCGCCTCCTCGAGCGAGACCTCCCAGATGTTGTCGAAGCTGGGATTCGAAAGCGTGAGCGGCTCGACCGCGCCGGCGGCCTCGTCGAGCGGCTGCTGATCACTGTCGGGGTATTCGAGCTTCTGGATCGCACCCACGTAGTGCGAGAGATCGCCGTCCTCGAAGAAGTAGAACGGCTGCCGCGGTGCGCATCCGCTGGCGACGAGCGTGAGGCTCGTGAGGGCCACCCAGAGTTGTCGGGCAAGTCGTGGCACGTTGGGGGCGCCGGCTCGGGCCCGGCGGTCGTGGTGTCGAAATCAAACGGTCCAAAATGCCGCCGCTGCGCCCGAGGGGAAACCACCGTGTCATCACGGCGGTTCCCGGCACGTCGCCCCCCGACTTCGTGCCCGAATCGCATACGCCCAGGCGCAGCAGCAGCACTTCTGATATCGACGCACCCCCCGGCAAACTTGGAAGAATCGCTACAAACCCCCGCCCGGCTGGTGGCCTGGGAGGATGGGGGAGATTGGTGAGAGCCGTCGGACTCACTCTCGGACTGGCCAGCCGGGCGTGGCGACATGTCGCCGTGCTTTGCCGGCGTGCCAGATGAATCTGGCCGCGCACCCTGGAAAGCGTCCGACCACGTCAGGCCCCCGGTCAGGTCCGAGCACGCTCGCGGCCGTCGCCAGTGCATCGGCCGTGGTGGCGTCTGGGGCGATCACCGTCACCGCGGCCGGGCCCGTCACGCCGAGGCCGGTGCGGGGATCGACAATATGACTGTAGCGTTGGCCGTCGATCTCCACGGCCTGATGGGCATCGCCCGACGTGGTCACCGCGGCCTGCGTGAGCAGCACCGTGCCGCCCCCAGACCCTTCGTCGCCAGGCAGGCCGGCAACCCGAATCCGCCAGCCGCCGGCTCCGGGCGGTGCCGCCGACACGGCGATGTCGCCGGACGCGTCAACCATCGCGGCGGCAACCCCGTGTTGGCGGAGCACCTCGAGCACACGATCGGCCGTGTAACCCATGCCGATGCCGCCGGGATCGAGCCGCATGCCGGGCCGTGTGAGCGAGACCGCCTGGGCCTGCCGGTCCAGCATGATGGCACCCGGCCCCGCCGCCGTCCTGGCCGCCGCGAGCTTGTCCGGTCGAGGCAGATGACCCGATCGCCTTGACTGCCGCCAGAGCGTGGTCAGCGGACCAACGGCGATATCGAACGCGCCGTCGGTGAGATTCCTGATTTCCTCGCCGCGAACGAGCACGCTCCAGAGATCGTCGCCCACGGGAACCGCCTGAAGCGTGGGTGCCGCCGCCGACAGGCAGCTGAGCTCACTGTCGGGGTCATAATCGGAGAGAATTCGCTCCAGTCGCGTCACTTCGGCAAACCCCGCGGCGATCGCCGCGGCCCCGGCTTCGTGGTCAGCGGCATAGACGGTGATGGTCCAGGGCACACCCATGTGGGGCTGTGTCTTGGAGACGCGGACGGTCGCCGCCGGATCCGCGACCTCACGCCGGCAGCCCGCGGGAAGGCAGCACGCCGCCGCCAGTGCCACCCTGCCGAGCCTTCGATACACTGCTGGCATCATGAGCGAAACAGCACCCTCTCCCGTCGTCACGATCACGTTCGACTGCACGCCGCTGCGGAGCGTGCCGCGATTCGACATCCCGCTCGACGCCTCTCCAGGGTATCGTCGCCGAGCCGAACGATTGCAGCGGGCGGTGGCGAACCACGGCACGCGAAACACGTACTACCTCGCCGACGGCAACTGCACGTTCTGTTTTACCAACGATCCGGCCGTCGGTTGGGTGCGGTTTCGGTTCGAGGGCACGCTGATCACGGACGACGCCGACGCCAAGACGATCGGCAGCGACCTCGACATCACCCTCGATCAGGAGACCTGCGACTGGCTGACGCAGCCGGCCGTCGAGTGGCTTGGGCTGTCGGCGAAGCATGCGGTGGAGGTCGAGTTCGACCGCTACATCGCGGCGGGCGACCTGTCGCGAGCCCTCGAGCGACTCGCCCGCGAGCAGGCCGCCAGCGACGCCGCCGGAGGGTATCTGGGAATGAATCTCTAGCCTCAGCCCGCAACGCCATCGTGGTCATCCTGTTTGGCACGTCCCACGGCGCTCACGGAGACCGTACCTGCCGACGTGTTGCTACGAGACCGTGCGCCTGCCGATTTCGAGCAGCACGCTCTCGTTGTCGCTGCCACGGATTGGCCATGAGGCGATGCGGCGGATCGTGACCTTCCGCGTGAGCCCGCGAAACCGGGCCTCGTCCCGCTCTTCCTCCCAGCGGGGGCCCTTCACGACGAGCATTCTTCCATAGGCGTCCGCGATCGGCTCAAACCAGCCGAGGAGCTTCACCAAAGGTGCGACCGCCCGCACGACGAGCGTGTCGAAGCGATCGGGGCCTGACGGGCGACGGGCCACCAGCGCCTGCGCCGCCCCCTCGTGCACGGGCAGGTCGAGGCCCGCTTCGGCGAGAATGGCAGCCACGGCGCGGGCTTTCTTGGCCACGCTGTCGGCGAGTTCCACCCGGAGATCCGGACGTAGGATCGCCAGCAGCACCCCGGGGACGCCACCGCCGGTACCCACATCGAGCACCCGCTCGCCCCGAGCCAGATGCGGGGCGATGGCGGCCGCGTCGCCCACATCGCGCGAGACGAACTTCTCCACATCGGTGTGACGGGTGAGATTGAGCTTCTCATTCCACGACCACAGGCTCGCCGCATATGCGGCGAGCCTGTGCATGGAATCGGGAGGAGCCTCGATGCCCAAACGGTCACATTCAGCAGCGATCGCCCGGGCCAGGTCCTGCGGCATCACTTGATGAACAACATTTCGCGGTAGGTCGGCAGCGGCCAGAGATCGTCGGGCAGGATCACTTCAATCTGATCGGCCGTTTCCCGCAATGCGGTCATCGCCGGGATGACGTCGTCGTGGAAGTGCTTGACCTCAGCTCGAAGGTCACCGCCACCGTGGTGGCCATGCGCCTTCTCGAGCGCCTCGATCCGCCCCTCGAACTCGCCGACGAGCTTCGTGAGCTTGTCGAGCGTGCCCATGTGGGGTGTCTGACCCAGGCCCTTGAGCTTCGACGCGATGTCGACGAGCTCGCCCTGGTAGCGGTAGCCGGCCGGAAGGATCATCGTCTTGGCGATCTGCAGCGCCGACGAGGCCTCGGTGTTGATGTCCTTGCAGTACCGCTCCATGTAGATGTCGTAGCGGCTCCGCATCTCCCGTTCCGAGAGTACGCCATATTTCTCGAAGAGCGCGATGTTCTTGGGCGAGACGAGCACGTCGAGCGCCTCGGGCGTGGCCTTGAGGTTGGGCAGACCCCGCTTCTTGGGCTCGTCGTTCCACTCCTGCGAGTAGCCATTGCCGTTGAAGATCACCGCCTTGTGGTCCGCGATGATCTTCTGCAGGAGCTTCTCCACGGCTCCGGGCAGTTTCGCGAGATCACCGCCGGTGGCCTTCTCGAGCTCCGTAGCAATGTAATCGAGGCTCTCCGCCATGATCGTGTTGAGGGCCACGAGCGGGCCGGCGATCGACTGGCTCGACCCGACGGCGCGGAACTCGAACTTGTTTCCTGTGAAGGCAAACGGGCTCGTCCGATTTCGGTCGCCGGCATGCTTCGGCAGCGTCGGCAGCGTGTCGACGCCGACCGTGAGCGTGCCGGTCGATTTGGAGCTGGTCGCCTTGCCCTTCTCGATCTGCTCGAAGACGTCGGCGAGCTGGTCGCCGAGGAAGATCGAGATGATCGCCGGAGGGGCCTCGTTGGCACCGAGCCGATGGTCGTTGCCGCTGGCCGCCACGACCGCCCGCAGCATGTCGGAATGGAGGTGCACCGCGCGGATCACTGCGGCGCAGAACACGAGGAACTGCATGTTGGCGTGGGGCGTCTCGCCCGGCTCGAGCAGGTTGCCGAGCTTGCAGCCGATCGACCAGTTGACGTGCTTGCCCGACCCATTGATCCCCGCGAAGGGCTTCTCATGGAGCAGGCAGGCCATGCCATACTTCTGCGCCACCCTGGTGAGCACCTGCATGATCGTCTGCTGGTGATCCGTGGCGATGTTGGCATTTTCATAGAGGGGCGCGATCTCGT
>JBPCTA010000527.1:0-4905 GCA_051006595.1 Pirellulales bacterium | reverse complement strand
CCTCGGCATCGGCCCGACCAAGCGGCCCACGGGAAGGCTCCTTAATATCGACGATCGCCGCGGTTCCCTCGACCGCCTCGATGGCCTCCTCCACCGAACGCACGCTGACAAGCAATCCGTCAGGCAGACATGGTCGCGGAGTCATTGCGGCGCTCCGCTGGAGGGCATCGCTCCGCTGGCGACCTGCCGCTTCGCCTCGAGCAGTCGCGCCGAGATGCCGCGAACCACAGCAGGCGACAGCGGCTCACACCACCGGCCATCGAACACGATACTGCCCTCACTCCACGCCCCCCACACCGAGGCCACCGGTCTCGATCTCCACGCCAGAGCCCGCTCGGCAAGCCGGATCACGAGCGTGTTCACCCGGCGATCCGCAGCGGCATTGGCCGCGGGCTCGTCTCCGGCCGGCGGCTGCGATCCCGCAACGAGCGGCTGCGATCCGGGAAAGACGCACTCCACGATCTCAAGCGGCACCCGGTGCGTGGCCAGTGGCGCGAGTCGCACGATGACCTCCGACCCGCTGCGCACGAGGCGGGGCCGGGCGGCTGACCAGGCCACTATCATGGCGGCCACGACACCCGCCGCAGCCGCCACTGCCAACGGCCAGCGGAGCCACGGCGACAGTGGCACCACGATGGTCGTCGCCACGATGCCTGCCGCCAGTAGGACCGCCGCGAGCAGCAGCCCGGCCGCCGGCCGCACGTTGCCATGCAGCCAGATTTCTGCCGCCGCGGCCGATCCCGCGGACTGATCCGCTTCCGCTGCCATCGGTGGTGTCATACGATCTGCCGTCTCGCCGCCGGTCTCAGGAGCCACTCGCATGCACGACGCACCAGCCGCCCCCACTTCCCACGCGGGGCCAGCACCTTCCCGGTGGCCAATGCTGGTCATCGCCGTCGTGGTCGCAGCCTATGCGGCGGCCTCCCTGATGGGCTATCCCCAACATGGTCGTGATTTGCTCGTGCAGTCACAAGCCGCCCATGCCGGAGGCCACGCGAACCTGCCCCACGCCGTCGAACCTGCCCACGCGGCAGAGCCTGTGGCGCCGCCCCTGACAACGGTGATTCCGTTCGCCGTGCTCCTGGCGGCCATCGCCATCCTGCCGCTCACGCCCGTGGTTTCGCACTGGTGGGAGCACAACTCCAGCAAACTCCTCGTCGCCGGCCTGCTGGCAGCGGTCACGCTCTCCTTCTATCTCCACTCCCACCGGCATCCGATCGACCTGCACTTCCCCGCGCATGCCCTCGTGCAGCCGGCGGCCGACGGACCGTCGTGGCCCACCATGGGGGCGGTGCTGGCCAACGCGATCCTGGCCGAATACATCCCCTTCATCACGCTTCTGTTCGCGCTCTACGTGATCACGGGGGGCGTGCGGATCGAGGGCGACCTGGAAGCCACACCAACGGTGAATGCTGCATTCCTTGCCGTCGGCGGCCTGGCGGCCAGCTTCATTGGCACGACTGGCGCCGCGATGCTCCTCGTGCGGCCGCTGCTCGAGACGAACCGCGAGCGGAAGCACGTGGCTCACACGCTGGTATTTTTCATCTTCGTGGTCTGCAACTGTGGCGGACTCCTGCTGCCTATCGGCGACCCGCCGCTGTTTCTTGGCTATCTGCAGGGCGTCGATTTCCTCTGGACGATGTCGCTCTGGAAGCAATGGCTGTTCACCAACGGCCTGCTGCTGGCCATCTACTGGCTCTGGGACAGTTTCTTCGCCCACCCGCGTGAGACCCGCGCCGACCTTGTCCGGGATCGCGTGCTGACCAGGAGCCTGCGATTCTCCGGCCTGTGGCCCAACGTGCTCCTGATGGCCGGCGTGATCGCGGCCGTGGCGATGCTCGACCCATCGAAGCCGGTGCCCGGCACCGCCTGGCACCCGTGGATCTACCTTCGCGAGACCGTCCTCGTGGCGCTCGTCGGCCTGTCGCTCCTGCTGGGTCCGACCGACGTCCGCCGCCGCAACGGCTTCACCTACGGGGCGATCCTCGAGGTGGCGGCGCTGTTCGTCGGCATCTTCATCTGCATGCAGCCGGCGCTCGACCTGCTGCACGTTCACGGCGACAGTCTCGGCCTCACCTCCCCGCAGGCCTTCTTCTGGGCCACCGGCGGGCTCTCGTCGGTGCTCGACAACGCGCCGACCTATCTCGTGTTTTTTGAAGCCGCGGGCATCGAGCCGGCCGATGGTCTTTCCGCCGAGGAATCCCGGCTGCTCGCCGCCGTGAGCCTCGGGGCCGTGTTCCTGGGCGCCATGACCTACATCGGCAACGGCCCCAACTTCATGGTCAAGGCGATCGCCGAGCAATCGGGGGTGAAGATGCCGAGTTTCTTCGGCTACATCATGTACAGTGTGGGGGTGCTGCTGCCGATATTCGCCCTGATGGCGTGGATCTTCGTGTAGCCGCACCAACCTCTCGCCTTCCTTTCCACTTATTGGGCCGACGGCAAACCCCCGGCCTCGCCCCCTCCCAATGCACGCCCGCCCCGCCAGTGATTCCTTCGAGGTTCTGACCACCGACTCCCAGGTCCGCGACCTCGTCGATCGGCTCTCCCGCCATTCGCACGTCTGCTTCGACACGGAGTTCGTCTCGGAGCACACCTATCGCAGCCAGCTCTGCCTGGTGCAGGTGGCCGCCCCCGGCATCCTTGCCGCCATCGACACGCTGCAGGCCCGCGACCTGGAGCCCTTCTGGCGGCTGCTGGCGGAGCCCGGACGCACCACAGTCGTCCACGCGGGCCGCGAAGAGCTCGGCTTCATCCTCCACGCGATCCAGGGCCGGCCCTCGGCCTTGTTCGACGTGCAGATCGCCGCCGGACTCGTCGATCACGACTATCCGGCGGGCTACGCGTCGATCGTCCGTCGATTCCTCAATCTGCCGACCAACAAGGGCGAGACGCGAACCGACTGGCGACAGCGGCCGCTCACGCAGGCGCAGCTGGAGTATGCCCTCGACGATGTCCGGCACCTGGAGGAGCTCTGGCGGACGATGGAGGGCAAGCTCGAGGCGCTGGGGCGCACCGACTGGATGCGGCAGGAGATGGCCGACTGGCAGAACGAAGTCGAGGAATCGTTCATCCGCAAGCGGTGGCGGCGGGTCTCGGGGCTCAACGGACTCTCCCGCCGCGAGTTGGCCGTTGCCCGCGAACTCTGGCTCTGGCGCGACAGCGTTGCCGAGCAGCGGGACATGCCGCCGCGGCGGGTGCTCCGCGACGATCTCCTGGTGGAGCTCTGCAAGCGCAAGAGCGCCGACGAGCGGCAGATTTCGGCGATCCGCGGCATGCAGCGGTCGGACCTGCGGCACATCCTCAAGGGCCTCTCCGAGGCGATTGCCCGCGGTCTCGAACTGCCCGATGAAGAATGCCCGGGCGGCGAGCGGCATCGCACACCACCGCCGCAACTGGCCATGCTCGGGCAGTTTCTGGCCACGGCCGTCGCGGGGATGTGTCGGCAGATGCACCTTGCCCCCGCCCTCGTCGGCACGTCCTCCGACATGCGGGATCTGCTCGCCTTCAAGCTCGGCTACTTCGACGACGAGCGGCAGCCGCTGCTCGCCTCGGGCTGGCGGAGCGAGGTGGTGGGCGGTCTCGTCGATGACCTCCTCGCGGGCCGCGCGGCCCTTCGCATCGGCGATGTTCGCGCCCACGATCCGCTCGTCATCGAACGCTGGGGCGGCCCGGACTCGGTCAGCCGCTAAGCCGGCGGGCAAGTTCCTCGAGCGGCACGCCCTTGGTCTCGGGCATCATGGTGAGCGCCCACGCAAGCTGCAGCACCATCATCCCGCAGAAGAACCCAAACACCTGGCTGGGCGGAAAGTGGGCGACGACGGCCGGAAACACGGTCGTCAGTGACAACTCCGTCCTCGGTCCCTCGATCTCGCGATCGGGGACTTCCTCGGACTCAAAACGGAGGGCACGGGATTCGAACCCGCAACCGATTTCTCGGCATCTGATTTCGAGTCAGACCGCTAGCCGTTCGCTTACCCTCCGGGGCCGAGTCTAGGCACGGTCTTCGTCTGGCTCAAGTTCACCATGCAGTTCCGGCTGAAACGCTGGTAGCGATGGCGCACGCCGTGCCGGGGGCGCCCACCGTTCCGGCGACGACCGCCATCCATGCCAGGAGTCGGCCTCGCCGTCTGGTTCTGCCGATGACAGTGTTGGTTCGCGGAGTCGAGACGCCTGGCCGGCCGTCGATCCCCGCGCGGAGATAAACGACATGGCAAAAGACACTTGGCGACTCGTCACCCGCGGCGGCGATGGCGAACTTGTGATCCGCGACTTTGACTCCGCAGAGGGCATCCTGCGGTCGCATCTGCAGGTCGGCGCGGACGACTGCAGCACCGACCTCGCCCTCCGCGGCGCCCCCGTCTTCCGATCGCTCATCGGCCCGATGCCCGAGGGCCGCAACGTGATCCGGTATGAGACCCCCGAGGTCTTCGAGACGCTCACCAAGGAATGGGCCGCCCCCAAGGCGCCGCGCCGCCGCGGACGCAAAGCCGAGATCAAGCCGGAAACCGCCGATGGCTGACACGATCTTCGGCCGGATCATCCGCCGCGAGATTCCCGCTCGGATCGAGCACGAAGACGACCTCTGCCTGGCCTTCCAC
Source organism: Pirellulales bacterium (assembly GCA_051006595.1). Taxonomy (GTDB): domain Bacteria; phylum Planctomycetota; class Planctomycetia; order Pirellulales; family UBA1268; genus QWPN01. The sequence goes on along the minus strand of JBPCTA010000527.1, from coordinate 304 downwards.
GACGTGGCGCCGCAGGCGCCGGTCCACGTGCTCGTGATCCCGAAGCGAGCCATTCCATCGCTGGCGGATGTGGTCGTGGACGATCAGTTGGTACTAGGGCATCTGATCGTCGTGGCCACGCAGCTGGCCGCGCGACTCGGGCTCGGCGACGGCTACCGGCTGGTCGTCAACTCGGGCCGCAACGGTGGCCAATCGGTCGATCACCTGCACGTTCACCTGCTCGGCGGCCGCCCGCTCGGCTGGCCGCCCGGCTGATGCGGCTGGCACGGGCATGAACTCAGTGAGGGGCTGCCCGTGCCCCGCG
>JBPCTA010000526.1:0-3331 GCA_051006595.1 Pirellulales bacterium | reverse complement strand
ATGAGGGGCTTCGCGCGACTGGTCGCCGCCATCCTGCTGACCGCTGGCAGCGCGGCCCGCGACCTGGCCGATGAGCCCGCTTCCGCGCGGGCGAACGCCTGGCCGACGGCTCGGGGCTGCATCGAGGGCACGGGCGTGTCGGCGGCGGTGTTCCAACTGCCGCTCGTCGAGGCCTGGCACCGCGAGTTCGAGGGCACCGCGTTTGGCGCCGTGCCCGTGATCGCCGGCGGCACGATCTATCTCGGCGATCTCGACGGCACGTTTCACGCGGTGTCGCTCGCCGACGGCACCGATCGCTGGTCGTTCACGGTCAAGGATGCCGGGTTTCCCTCGGCGGCGGCGATCGGCGGCGGCGAGGGCGCTGAACTCGTAGTGGTGGGCGACGACGTCGGCCTCGTGAGAGCGCTCGACGCCGGCTCTGGCGACGTCCGCTGGACCTACGAGACCGAAGGCGAGATCTCGGGCGGGCCGACGATCCTCGACCATTCCGAGGGGCCGCGGGTGCTCGTCGGTTCGAAGGATGCGTCGCTCTCCTGCCTCGATCTTGCCACGGGAAAACTCGTCTGGAAGCACGAGATCGCCGATCAGATCCGTTGCTCGCCGACCGTCGCGCGAACGACCGAGGGCGACCGCGTGTTTCTCGCGGGCTGCGATGGGAAGCTCCATGTGATCGACGTGGCCACCGGCTTGGAAACCGCGGCGGTGCCGATCGACGGGCCCACGGGCACCACGCCCGCAAGCCTCGGCGACCGCGTCTTCTTCGGCACCGAAGGGGGTGCCTTCTTCGGAATCGACGTCGTGAAGAGCGAAGTGGTCTGGCGGATGGCCGCAGCGGCTGCCGGCCAGTCGTATCGCTCGAGCGCCGCCATCGCCGACGGCCTCGCGATCGTCGGCTTTCGCGGCAAGGCGATCGAGGCTTTTTCGACCGTCGATGGCACGAGGACCTGGAAGCAGCCGATGCGTGGCCGCGTCGAGGCCTCGCCCGTGATCCTCTCCGCGACCGGGCCGGAGCATGAGGCGGCTCGGGCCGTCGCCATTGTGGCCGACTCAGCGGGCACGATCGCTGCCCTCGACGTGGCCACCGGAGCGACCGCCTGGCAGTTTGATGCTGGGGGCGGCTTTGGCGGCGGCGCGGCGGTGGCCGATGACCGCGTGGCCATCGCCTCCGACGACGGCATTCTCTGGTGCTTCCGGAGCGGCGAGTGATGAGGAAGTGAAATCCGGATACGATGCCCCGCACTGCTTCGTGCTGCTCATCGAGGAGGCCATCGTGATGTTCCGAGTTTTCGTGCCTTGCCGGGTCGCCACACTGGTCCTCGCAGTGGCGGCCGTGGCCGGTGCCGCCGAGGATGACGACGTGCGGAAACCGATGATGCTCACAGAGGCGAAACTGCCCGTGGGATTCCCCGGCCCCGGCCCGGTGGGTGAGGTAATCACGAAGACCTATCCTGCCCATCGGCTGGCGCGGGTCCGATCCTCCGGCTCCGGCAACGACGGGTCGTTCATGAAACTCTTCCGCCACATCGAGCGGAATGAGATCAAGATGACGGCTCCGGTCGAGATGGTGATGGACGAACCGGGACCGGATTCCGCACCGGCCTCAAGTGAGTCGATGGCGTTTCTGTACGGCGATGCGGCAATCGGTGCCGTCGGGCCCGATCCCGCCGATCCGGCGGTCGTGGTCGAAGATGTGCCCGAACTCACGGTGGTCTCGCTCGGCGTCCGCGGCTCCTATCGGGAGGAGCGTTTTGCCGACTTTGTCGAGAAACTGCGGGCCTGGCTGACGTCGCACCCTGAATGGATTCCCGCCGGACCGCCCCGCACGCTGGCCTACAACAGCCCGTTCGTGCCGGGCCCTTTGAAATACGCCGAAGTGCAAATTCCAATCGCTCCCGCCCCGCAGCCGACAAAACCGTAAGGTCGCCCCTCCCTGCCCAACTGTCACGATCACGTTTCGCTGCATTTTCCGCGAAAGGTCTGCCGATTTCCCTCACGTGAACCATCCTGCCCCAAGCCCCGTAGTATTGGCTGCGGCCGAGGTTCACCCGGCCGGTTTTCCACCGCCCCGGAGGGGCAAGGAACGGCAGCCATGGCACGAAAAGACGCTCTCGTGAATATGCGGACGATTCTCGTTCGGCGGCGCGATGCGCTCCGCAGCGCGCTGGCCGGAGATCTCTCGTTGCTCAAGGAACTGCGCAGCGAGTCTCCCGGCGACGTCGTCGATGCGGCGTATGACTCGGCCCAGGACGAGATCAGCTCGCAGCTGGCCGAGGTCGAAAGCCGAGAACTGGCCTCCATCGAAAACGCGCTGGAGCGGATGAAGGCCGGAAAATACGGGCAGTGTGAGGTGTGTGGCGGCCGGATTCCGATGGCCCGACTCAACGCACTTCCCTATGCCACGATGTGCATCGATTGCCAGCGCGAACTGGAGCGATCGGGCTCCAGCGGCTCGTCGAGCCGCGACTACGCGGAGGAGTCGGCCGAGGAGACGATGAGCGGCGAACTGGAACTCTGAAACCCGCCCGGGATATGCTGAAGCCTGCGGGCCTCTCACATTCTGCGAGTGTTTCATGATCCGTCGCGGCTCTTTTTCGGTCGTCTTCGTGGCGGCAGCGGTTGTGGTGTCGTCCGTCGTAGCCGACGATGCTCCGCCGCTGACGCCCGTCGGGCCGGCGGTGCGGCGGGACGACCGTGTCGACCCCATGCGGACCGTGCGGATGTCGGCGGCGGAGCGGGAGCGGCTCTACGAGCAGGCGGCACGTGATGCGGAACTGCTCGAGCAGCAGGGCCGGCAGCTGCGGCGACTGACGGAGCTTCTGCAGCCGGCGGTCGTCCACATCGACGCCACCAAGCCGCTCTCGCGTCCGCGCGGGGGCAAGACCACCGAAGACGAGGCGGGGAGCGGCGTGATCGCCCAGGTCTCCGGAGTGACCGCCGTGATCACCAACCGTCACGTGATCAACCGGGCCACGCTGGATGACATCACGATTCGACTGGACGACGGCCGCGAACTCCATCCGAAACGGCTCTGGTCGGACGCGGGCACCGACATCGCCGTGCTCGAGGTCGAGGCTGATGACCTCCAGCCCGCCCGCGTCGCTCAGGATGACGGCGTGCGCATCGGCGACACGGTGTTGGCCATCGGCAGCCCCTTTGGGCTGTCGCATTCCGTGACCCTCGGCATCGTGTCGGCCAAAGGCCGCCGCGACCTCGATCTGGGCGATGGCAACGTCAAGTTTCAGGACTTCATCCAGACCGATGCTGCGATCAATCCGGGCAACAGCGGCGGTCCGCTGGTCAATCTCCGCGGCGAGGTCGTGGGCCTCAACAC
>JBPCTA010000525.1:0-5475 GCA_051006595.1 Pirellulales bacterium | reverse complement strand
GGCCATACGGTCGGGCCATTCGGTCGGGCAATGGGGTCGAAGAACGGGGTCGGACGAGCGGGTAGGTAGGGGGGCCGGGGCTTGTTCACAAGCCCTGTTCCGGCAGCTGCGGCAAGCCCGGCGAATGGGGGCGGCGGCGCAGGGAGCGAACCTCCCTGTCGCGGCCGGCGGCGTCCCGCTACCGTCCCGACGGGGTCTCATCCCCGCCAACTCGTGAGCAGATCATCGTTCCAAGCCGTGACGGCCGCCGGTGTCGCGATCCTGATCGCGACATGTGGCCCCGGGTGCAGACTTGTTCAACGCCGTGGCCCGGTGGCGCCCGAGGTGGCCGAGGCGCGGCGGCTCTGCAACGAGGGCCTGTCAGCTGCTGATCGCAGCGACCTTGTGCGGGCGGAGGGCCTGCTCGAGCAGGCGGTGGATCGCTGTCCGCTCGACATCGACGCGCGGCGGCACTATGCGGACGTGCTCTGGAAACGCGGCGAACGGATGGAGGCGGTCGCGCAGATCACCGAGGCGCTCAAACTCTCGCCGGGGGACGCGAGCCTCTGCGTCGAGGGGGGAGGAATGTATCTCGACATGGGCCTGTTCGACGATGCCGAGCGACTGGCTCGCGAGGCGGTCCGCGTGGCACCTGGGTCGGCCGAAGCCTGGCATCTTCGCGGCCAGGTGTCGCTCGCCCGTGGCCAGCCGGAGCCCGCGCTGGCCGACTTCCACCGGGCCCTCGCGCTCGATGGCAACGATCGCAGCGTGCTGCTCGACACGGCGGAGGCCTATCGGCGGCTCAACCGTCCCCAGCGGGCGCTCGCCACGCTCGCCATCCTCGGTGAGACCTACGGCCCCAATCAGACGCCAGCCAACGTCCTCATGATGGAGGCGCTGGCCCAGGAGGCGCTCGGTCGTCCTGCCGACGCCATCGACAGCTACAAGATGGCGATCGCGCGGGGAGACGCCCCGACCGAAGCGGCCACCCGACTCGCCAGCCTCGAGCACGCAACCGTCGTCACGACCACGATCAAGCAGTAGCACGCGGGCCGCAGGCTCACGCGTCTCCTACTCCCCCGTCGTCGTCCGCCCCGTGAGCAGATCAAAGGCGGCGATGGCCGGCACAAGCAGGGCGAGCGTGCCGAAGCCATAAGCGGCGAGCACGACCAGAAACACCTGCAGGCTGCTGCCCTGCAGGAATCCGGTGATGGCCACGAAGGTGAGCGCCGGCAGCAGGGCCGACGTCCAGCCGATGGCGGGAGAGGGGTTTCTGGCGGAGAGCGCCGCGTAGAGTCCGACGGCGCCACCGACGATCGCGGCCAGGAACGGCGCGAGCTGCAGTTCAAAGCTGCCGCCAAACGCGACCATGATCCGCATGGCGGTGGCCACGCCGACAAAGAGAAACGCGACGATCCCGACCGCCACGGCAATCGCCTGCCGCGACGTCTGGTGCGACAGGCCGGCGTAGACGCCGAGCACGGTGACGAAAAACGTGAGGATCGCGAGGCCGAGGGCCAGATACACCCCATGCTCCGGCGTGGCGATGCCAAGCGGGATGAGCAAGAGACAGAGCACGAGCGGCAGGATCACGATCTCGGCCGCCGATCCGAGCACCCCCAGGAGTTTTCCCCACACGAACTCCTTGGGCTCGAGGTCGCTGACGAGCAGGAGGTCGAAGGTGCCGCGGTCGCGCTCCGTGGTCACGCTCGTCACGGCGAGGGCCGCCATGGTCAGCAGGCTGGCCAGCACCATCGGCACGACGGCCACCGCCACGGCGACTCGGTCGGGCCGGGGAGAGCGAGACTGGGCGACGACGCCGGCCACGGCCACGGCGAAGAGCAGCAGCCATGCCAGACGCACCACGATCATGGCGCGGCCGTGGGCCCGGGTGCGTATCTCCCGCCAAAGCACCGGATTCCGCCACACCTCCCGCGATGCGCGGCGGCCCGCGGTCGCGCCGGCTCCGCCTTCATCGGCGAATCGCGGGCGGAGCGGCACCACGGTGTTCCAGCTCCGCATCCGCGTGACGGCCCAGGCGGTGGAGACGGCGATCGCGCCGCCGCAGACGGCGAGGAAGGGCAGCAGCATGCCGCCGCCATCCGGGGAGAGCGAGGCAAACAGGCCACGGGCCGGCGAGAGGGCGGCGGCCGCGTCGGGGCCTCTGGTCGCCGCGACCGCTTCGCCCAGAGCCAGCCAGGCCACCAGCGCGAAGCTCGTGATCGCGAGCGACTGGAAGGTGGTGTCGCGCCAGAAGGCCACCGCGTTGGCCACACTGGCCGCAACCGCCGCCGCCGCCGCCGTCACCACGAACATCCGCGCGATCTGCGCGGCGGTCACTCCGCCGAAGGCCGCCGCGAGGGCAAACACCGGCACCGCGGCCAGCAGCAGCAGCCCCGTTCGCAGCAGGCTGCCGGAGAGTTTGCCGAGTACGAGTTGGGCGTCGTCGAGCCGGCTGACGAGGAGGAGCTCGAGCGTGCGGCGGTCCTTCTCGACGCCCACCGCGATCACGCTCATGAGCGCCGCAGAGAGCATCGCGAGCACCAGTTGCAGAGGCCCGAGGATCCGCATCAGGGTGCCGCCGAAGCGGGCGGTGTCGCCGATGGTGGTGATCGCCTGCGTGCCGGTGACCACCAGCCAGCAGGTGGCCACGATCCCCAGGAGGGCGCCGGCGTAGACCGCCCGGGCCATGAACAGGCCGCGGGAGCGCGGGGCGACCAGCACTTCCCGTTCGCAAACGGCACCCAGAAACATCGCGACGTGGCCTTTCCGACCGGCCCATGGAAAAGGGGGGAAACCAACGATAGAGTAACGAATCGAGCGGGCTGCGGGATGTTCGGTTTGCCGATCGGTCCCGCCTTCACGGTCTTTTTTAATTCCTCCGTCCGGTCATTACTTCCTCGAGGAGTGTTCGAGCATGGATTACGGCTTCACGTCCCACTTCCGCCGTCTGGTCGCCGTCGCCGCCTTCGCGGCCGTGGCCTGCGGTGGCGTCTCGGCACAGGCCCAGGTCGCCGCCCAGGCGCTGATTGGCAAAGCTGTTTCCGACGACAGCATGAACAAGGAGATCAACAATGCGATCGCACGCTTCCGCGATCGCGACATCGACGGCTGCCGAGCCATCCTCGAGCGTGCCAAGAGCAACAACCCCAAGCTGCCGCCTCCGGGTGTGATGATGGCGACCCTCTGGCTCGCCGTGAACCAGCTGCCGCAGGCCCGCGAGGAACTCGAGAATGCGGCGGTGAAGTTTCCGGCCGATCCCGAGTCGTATCTGAAGCTCGGCGACCTTGCCTTCGGCGAGGGACGGATCACCGATTCCGACGTGCTCTTCGAGAAGGCCGCGTCGATCACGACGAAGTTCAACGAGAATCCCAAGCGGAAGCGCGACTTCGACATTCGCTGCGAGGCTGGCACGGCGGCGGTGGCCGAGCGACGCAAGCAGTGGGAGAATGCCCAGAAGCATCTCGCCAAGTGGATCGAGCTCGATCCCGACAACGCCGGTTCACGGCTCCGGATGGGCAACGTGCTCTTCCAGCTCGGGAAGGAGAACGAGGCCCTGGCCGAGTTCCGTGAAGCCAAGAAGCTCGACAAGAACGCCCCTCTTCCCGAACTGGCGATGGCCCAGCGGAACGACGAGGCCAAGAAGAGAGACGCCGCCAAGAAGTGGATCCAGGACGCGATCAAGGCGGCCCCGACCGACCCGGCGGTGCAACTCTTCGCCGCCCGGTGGTATCTGCAGCAGAACGATCTCGAGGCGGCCAAGGCTGCGGCCGACACGGCGCTCAAGCTCGACGCCAAGAATCTCGAGGCGAAGTTCGTCCGTGGCCTGGTGGCACGGGTGGGCCGCGATTATGCGACATCCCAGAAGTTTCTCAACGAGGCCCACTTCCAGTCGCCCGGCAACTTCGACGTCAGCAACTCGCTGGCGCTGGTGTTGATCGAGAGCGACGACGAAGAAGCCCGTCGTCGGGCGCTCGAGCTCGCCGATACGAACGTCGCGAAGTATCGCGAGAACACGCCGCAGCAGATTCCGGCAGTCACGACGCTGGCCTGGGTCTTCTACAAACTCGGCCGCCGCGAGGATGCCGAGAAGATCCTGGAGCAGGTCCGCCGCAGCAATGCCCTGACGAGCGACGGAGCCTTTTACGTGGCCAGGATTCTCGCCGATCGCGGCGAGAAGGATCTGGCCCGGAAGATCCTCGACGAAGTGCTGGCCAACGAGCCGATGTTCGCCACGAAGGCCGAAGCGGCCGATCTCCTGGCGAAGCTCAAGAAGGAAGCCGGCGAGCCGGCTGCGGCTCCGGCCGCGAAGTAGTTGGGTTGACGAGACGGTCGCGGGCTCTGCCCACGACGACGCGGGTCGGCCGGAGGGCGATTCAGTTCGCCGCCGGCCGGCCCGTCGTGGGCTCGCTTACGACAGCCGCCGGAACTTGCCGCTGAGGCAGCGGCGGCAGGATTGTTTCTGCAGTCGGTGCCGCGGATGGTGCCGCGGATGGTTCAGGAAGGGCCGGCATCGAGCGGATGGTGATGCCACCTCCAACGGGCGTGCCCGGTCCGACCCTGACGGCCGAGCCTGGGCCTCCTCGAACCGCCCGGCGTTTGGCCCGCAGCCGGTCGCTCCGCAGCGGGATGCCCGGGTAGGCCTCGATCGGCACCTCCAGACTGGGCAGGCCGATCCGACTGCCATCCCCGAAGTAGGTAAACATCTCGATGGCAGCCGCATCCGCCGCCGCGGCGGCCATCGCAACGAGCACCGTGCAGCGGATCAGCAGGGTTCGAGTCATGGTGACTTTTCGAGGGATGGAGGCCTCAGCGGCGGGTTCTCCAGAGGCATCGGCGTTTGGCGGGGCTGCATTGGATGCCTTCAGTCGCAGCCTTCCCAATCGGCACGATCCCACCAGCGGCCGCGGCACGGTAGTCTGACCGGATGCCACTGTCGTCTTGCCAGCCGCTTGTCGAGTTTGTTGCCGCGGTGGTCGTGATGCTGGCCGCGGTGGCTGGCGGACTGCTGGCCCGAGGTACCACGGCTGTTCCGGCGGCGGTCTGGGCCGGGGCCGCGGCGGCGGTCTTTGCCGTCGAGGCCAGCTGCCGCGCCGCCGGACTGGTTCAAGATCCGGCCGCGTTCGCCGCCCTGCGCTTGGTCGTCGTCGCGTTGTCGCTCTGCCCGACCATGGCCTTGCTGGGCGCGAAGCGGCCGCAGCACGGTGTGTGGCAGTTCATCGTCGGCTCGCTCGCATTCGTGCTGGCGATGCCCGCGGTGTCGGCCACGCTCGTGCGGCCGGGCACGCCGCCCGATGTGCATGCCCTGCAACGATGGTTCATGCCGCTTCTGGTCGTCGTCGGCTGGATGAACTTTGCCGCCACGCGGCGCGGCCCCTCGGCGGCGCTGATCGCGATCGGGCAACTGCTCCTGATGCGCCGCGTTCTGCCGTTCGCGGCCGATACGGCCGTCGGCAGCGGTCTCAGTGACGGCCCGATGAGTGCAGAATCTATCAG
>JBPCTA010000524.1:0-6390 GCA_051006595.1 Pirellulales bacterium | reverse complement strand
AGGGCGTCGGGGTCGGCCGACTGGATGGCATGCTCGGCCGTCATCAGCTTCTGCTTGACCATGTCGTGCGCGATCTTCACGTAGGCCAGCGCCGTCCGCTTTCCGTGCCGCGTCTGCAGCATGTAGAGCTTCTTCTTCTCGACGGTGAACTCGAAATCCTGCACGTCGCCGAACTTCTTCTCGAGAGTCTGGCGGACCTTCTCGAGCTGCTTGTAGGTGCCGGCGAACATCGGCTCGTGGGCCATCTCGGCAACCGGCTTCGGCGTCCGCACGCCGGCCACCACGTCTTCGCCCTGGGCGTTGACGAGATACTCGCCGTAGAAGACGTCTTCCCCGGTGGCGGGATCACGGGTGAAGGCCACGCCGGTGGCGCAGTCGTCGCCCATGTTGCCAAACACCATGCTCTGCACGTTGACCGCGGTGCCCCATTCGTCGGGGATCTTGTACTTGCGGCGGTAGAGGATTGCCCGCTCGTTCATCCAGCTGCCGAATACGGCACCCACGGCGCCCATCAACTGCTCGAACGGATCCTGGGGGAAGCCCTTGCCCGTCCGCTGCTTGATCAGGCTGAGATACCGCTTGATGAGCTCGCGGAGGTGCTCCTCGCCCATGTCGGTGTCGTCGTGGATGCCGAGCTGGTGCTTCAGGCCCTCCATCGTCTCCTCGAAAGGGTCGTGCTCGTTCTCGTGCCGCTTCTGCACGCCCATCACCACGTCGCCGTACATCTGGATGAAGCGGCGGTAGGAGTCGTAGGCGAACCGCGGGTTGCCGGTGGCCTCGGCGAGACCCTTCACGGTCTCGTCGTTGAGGCCGAGATTCAGGATCGTGTCCATCATGCCCGGCATGCTGTCGCGGGCACCGGAGCGAACGCTCACGAGCAGGGCGTTCTTGGGATCGCCGAACTTCCGGCCCGTCTCCTTCTCCATGAGCTTCATGGCGGAGGCGACGTCTTCCTCGAGGCCCTTGGGGAACTTCTTGTGGTTCTTGTAGTAGTCGATGCAGACCTGGGTGGTGATCGTGAAGCCCGGGGGCACCGGGAGGCCGATCTTCGTCATCTGCGCGAGGTTGGCTCCCTTGCCGCCGAGCAGGGCCTTCATCGTGCCGTCGCCGTCGCACCGCTTCTCGCCGAAGTAGTAAATCATCCGGCCCGACTTGCCCCCGCTGGCTCCCGACTTCTTGGCAGACTTCTTGGCGGCGGACTTCTTTCCGAGCGAGTTGGCCATGGGCAGGACGATGCCTTTCATGAGAGGACGGGAAAAACCGGCGGATTTCCTCCGGGAAACCGCCCGAATCTACGTTCGGCGTCTGGCACCGTCAACGAGAGAGCCCACGTGGCGCAGCCACGGCTCTCCGCGGCTAAACTCAAGGGTTCGGAGGGCATTTGCATGGGTTTCCGCCATCGGCATCACGTTCTCACCGGAATGGCGGTGGCGGCGTGGGCGCTTGTCGCGACGCCGGCAGAGGCACGCTCGCCTCAGAAGGCCCCCGATTTTAACCGCGACATCCGTCCGATCCTGTCCCACAACTGCTTCGCCTGCCACGGCCCCGACGAGCACGATCGCCGCGGCGGCCTCCGACTGGACGACCGCGAGGCGGCGATTTCGGAACTGGAGAGCGGCAGCCGGGCGATCGTTCCCGGCAAGCCCGACGAGAGCGAGCTCGTCGCCCGCCTGCACGACACCGATCCCGACGTGGTGATGCCGCCGCCGGAGTCAAACCATGTGCTCACGGCGGCTCAGAAGGAACTGCTGGCGGCGTGGATCGAGGCCGGAGCGCCGTATGCGGCCCACTGGGCCTACGTGCCCCCGCATGGTCAGCCGCTGCCGACCGTGGCGCGGGCCGACTGGGAGACAAACTGGATTGATCGGTTCGTGCTTGCGCGGCTGGAGACGGAAGGCCTCTCCCCCGCGGCCGACGCCGATCCGATCACGCTCCTGCGACGGCTGACCTTCGATCTCACGGGGCTGCCGCCCACTCCCGCCGAGACCGCCGCTTTTCTCGCCGACACCGGTGCCGATCGCTACGAGAATCTCGTCGACCGCCTGCTCGCATCGCCGCGGCATGCCGAGCGGCTCGCCGCCTGGTGGCTCGACCTCGTGAGGTATGCCGACACGGTGGGCTATCACGGCGATCAAACCCATAGCATCTCCCCGTATCGCGACTGGGTGATCAAGGCGTTTCTCGACAACGTGCCCTTCGACCGGTTCACGGAGTTGCAGCTCGCCGGCGATCTGGTCGGCCCGCGCGAGGGCGAGCACCGCGACGATCCAGTGCTCGCCAGCAGCTACAACCGGCTCCTGCAGACGACCCACGAAGGGGGCTTGCAGGCGAAGGAATACCGCGCGATCTACCAGGCCGACCGGATCCGCAACATGTCGGCCACGTGGATGGGGGCGACGATCGGCTGCGCGCAGTGCCACGACCATAAATACGACCCCTACACGGCGAAAGACTTTCACACCGTCGGCGCCTTCTTCGCCGACATCGACGATGAGAAGCATCTGGAGAATGCCGGATTCAGCAAGCAAAACCTCAACGGCCTGCCCACCATCCGTTCGCCGGAAATCGCGATCCTGGGCCCGTTCGAGCGGGCCAAAGCCGCGGACCTCGACGCGAGGATCCACTCGCTGGAGCACCGTCTGCCGCCGCTCGTGCTGCCGCCGCGACTGCAGCCGACGGAACCGGAGGCCGACAGCCTCGTCGCCGATCGCCAGGAACTCGAGCGGCTGACCGCCGAGCGAAAGAGCCTCGAACGCCAGTTGATGGTCACTCGGGCCCTGGACACACCCCGCACGGTCCGCATCCTGCCGCGGGGCAACTGGATGGACGACTCGGGCCCCGTCGTCGAACCGGCGATTCCGAGCTTCCTCGGCACGATTCCCGCCGAGGGCCGTGCCACCCGGGCCGACCTTGCCCGCTGGCTCGTGACCCCGGTGAAGGATGGCGGCGCGGGAGAGTTTACGGCGCGGGTGACGGCCAATCGGCTCTGGGCGCTGTTCTTCGGCGCCGGGCTCTGTCGCAGCGTGGGCGACTTCGGCGGCCAGGGTGAACTGCCCGACCATCCAGAACTCCTCGATCGGCTGGCGCTCGAGTTTCAAGAGGGCGACTGGGATATCCGCCGGCTGATCCGCACCATCGTGACCAGCCGCACCTATCGCCAATCGTCGGCCGCGTCGGCGGACCTGCTGGCCAGCGATCCCGACAACCGGCTGCTCGCCCGACAGGGCCGTTGGCGGCTGCCGGCGGAGAGCGTTCGCGACACGGCGCTTTTCACCAGCGGCCTGCTCGTGGAGCGGCTCGGCGGCGAGAGCGTGCATCCCTACCAGCCGGCTGGCTATTACCGGCACCTCAACTTCCCGCCGCGAAAATACAAGCAGGACGACGACGACCGGCAGTGGCGTCGCGGACTCTATGTTCACTGGCAGCGGATGTTTCTCCATCCGCAACTGCTCGCGTTCGACGCGCCCACGCGGGAGGAATGCACGGCGGGCCGGATGAAGTCCAACACCCCCAAGGCGGCACTCGTGCTCCTCAACGACCCGACCTTCGTCGAGGCCGCCCGCAAGCTGGCCGAGCTCGCACTGCGGGAAGGCGGTGCCGACGACGACGAGAAGATCGCCTATCTCTGGAAGCGAGCGCTCTCCCGCCATCCCGATGACGATGAGTTTACGATCATGAAGGGGCTCCTGGCCCGCCGCCGCGACGATTTCCGTGACGATCCGCAGGCGGCGAGCGAGCTCCTCGACGTGGGCATCGCCCCGCGGGACAAGAGCCTCGATGCCTGCGAACTCGCTGCGTGGACGGCCACGACCCGCGCCGTGCTCAACCTTCACGAAGCCATTGCCCGGTATTGAGTGTCTGCCGCCCCCCCGAAGCCCGATCGACCACGAGATGACCCCATGAACGACCTGTCGCTTCACCGGCGAATCTTTCTCGCCCGCTCGGGCCTGTCGCTCGGGGCCGCGGCGCTCTCCGGCCTGCTGGCCCGCGACACCCTGGGGGCGATCGCGTCTCCCGCGGCCACGGCGGCCGATGCGGTGCGGGGTGCGGTCTATCCGCTGCACCATCCCCCGCGGGCCAAGTCGGTGATCTTCCTCTGCCTCGCCGGCGGCCCGAGCCATCTCGAGACGTTTGATCCGAAGCCGAAGCTCGCCGAGCTCGATGGCCAGGAGATGCCCGAGAGTGTGACCGCCGGCCAGCCGCTCGCCCAGCTTCAGGGCAAGAAGCTGATCTGTCTGGGGCCGCGGACGAAGTTTTCCCGTTACGGCCAGTGCGGTGCCGAGGTGAGCGACTTCTTTCCGCAGCTCGGGGCTCTCGCCGACTCGTTCTGCGTCGTGCGAAGCATGGTCACCGAACAGATCAATCACGATCCGGCGCACACCTTCATGAACTGCGGCACGGCGCTCTCGGGCCGGCCGAGCATGGGGGCGTGGGTGACCTACGGCCTCGGCAGTGAGGCCGACGACCTGCCGGGTTTCGTGGTGATGACGAGCAAGATGGGCCGCAGCCCGCAGCCCATCGCCGCCCGGCAGTGGCACTCGGGTTTTCTGCCGGGCCATGTGCAGGGAGTGGAGTTTGCGACGTCCGGCGCGCCGGTGCACTACGTGGCCAATCCGCCCGGCGTATCGGCGGCCCAGCAGCGGGATCTGATCGAGACGGTCGGGGCGCTCGAGCGGCATCGGCTCGGCTCGCTTGCTGACCCGGAAATCGCCACCCGCATTCGGCAATACGAACTCGCCTTCCGGATGCAGACGAGCGTGCCGCAGCTTGCAGATCTCTCCGGCGAGACGGCCGAGACGCTCGCCCTCTACGGCGCCGAGCCCGGCAAGGCGACGGTCGGCACCAACTGCCTGATGGCCCGTCGGCTCGTGGAGCGGGGCGTGCGGTTCGTGCATGTCTATGCGAGCGACTGGGATCACCACAGCGGCATCGATCAGTTCATGGGGGAGATCTGCCCGCCCACCGACCGGGCCGCCGCGGCCCTGCTCACCGACCTGGCCCGGCGCGGCATGCTCGACGACACGCTCGTGGTGATCGGCGGGGAGTTCGGGCGAACGCCGATGGGCCAGGGGGAGGGCAAGGCGATCGGTCGCGACCATCACATCAAGGGCTTCAGCATGGTGCTCGCCGGCGGCGGCATCAAAGGAGGCATCACCCACGGCGCGACCGACGACTTCGGCTACTTCACCGTGGCCGATCCGGTGCATGTTCGCGACCTGCACGCCACGATGCTCCACCTGCTCTGCATCGACCACGCCCGATTTACGGTCGAATACCAGGGCCTCGACGCCAAGCTCACCGGCGTCGAGCCCGCGCACGTCGTGAAGGCGATCCTCGCGTAGGCGGCGGTGTTCCGAATCCCGAAAGCCCAACGCCGCGAGGCGTGGGGTGATCCATCCGTACAAGCCCAACGCCGTGAGGCGTGGGGTGATGTAGGGACGAGCCGGATTCAGCGCGGTTTGCCCGCGGCCTTACGGCCGGTCGGCTTTCACAGGTCGGCTCAGGGGGTGGCGCCGACCGGCTCTTTCGACGGGGCCTCGTAGCCCTCGGCGGGCGTGCCATCTGCATCGAGCTTTCCTGCGGCCCAGAGCGTGCCGCGGGTCATCAGATCGAGAAACTCCGGCTGCCGGACCGTCTCCGGATAATGGCCGATCGTCGTGCCGAACACGCGGGCGTTGCCGTATTCGTTGGTCCAGATCACGGTCTGCATCTTCTTCCGCTCCTCGCTCATGCCCTCCACGAGCGGCGTGGCGGTCGGCCAGAGCTTGTCGATGTAGTAGAGCTCGTCCTTGGGCAGCTGCCATTCCTTTGGCAGGCCGGCAAGCACCGGATGCTCGGCGATCGTCTTGGCGACGTAGGCATAGTGCTTGCCGTGGCCGGGCGAGGTGACGCCGCAGAACTTGAACCAGTCGTCGGTGCCGGCACGGTAGCAGTGCATCGCGCAGTGCATCACGACGGCAGGCGTGCCCTTCTCGTGCTCGGCCACGATCCTCTTGAGAAACTCGGGGTCTTTGACGTCGGCGAAGCATTCGTTGTGGAAGACCACGTCGTAGCCCTTCGACCAGTCGGGCTGCGAATAGATCGAGACCTTGTGGTCGAGGCTCGTGCCCCCCTCGTGAAGCACCGTCATTTCGATATTGGCCCGCGTCTCGAGGCCAGGCACGAGGATCGCCTTTTGCGACTCGTAATCGTGGCAGCAGCCGCCGGTGATGTAGAGCACCTTCAAGGGCTCGGCAGCGGAAGCGGCCGCAAGCGGGGCAACGATGATGGCCATGACGCAGGCAATCAGAAATAGGCGAATCGCGGGCATGAAAGCGCTCCTGATGACAGTTTCAAAAAATGATAGCAGACGGAGCGTTCCGGGCTTGTCCTTGGTGCACGCCTCGCGGC
>JBPCTA010000523.1:0-8069 GCA_051006595.1 Pirellulales bacterium | reverse complement strand
CGTCGGACCCTTGCCAAGAAGCTTCCCGACATGCTCGACGGCCGGCTGCACGTCTGGCTCTGACGTGCCGGAGGCAGCCCCCCACGCGTGCGATCGGGGGAGTGCGGGTCGCTTCGCCGTATAGTGGACCCATGCCCCTGTTTCCCCGCCACGCCTACGTGCACGTGCCCTTTTGCCGCCACCGCTGCGGCTACTGCGATTTCACGCTCGTCGCCGGCCGCGACGATCTCATCGAGCGGTATTTCGAGGCCGTGGCTCGCGAGTTGGACCGCGTGCGTGAGCCGCTCGAACTCGATACCGTGTACTTCGGCGGCGGCACGCCGTCGCACCTGGGGCCCGACGGCCTGCGGCGGCTGTTCGCCATTCTTCACGAACGGCTGCGGCCCGCCGTCGATGCGGAAGTGACGGTCGAGGCGAATCCCCTCGATGTCACGCCGGAGTTTCTCGCCGCGGCCTGCGACTGCGGCGTCACTCGGGTGAGCCTCGGAGGACAGTCGCTCGATGCGGCCACGCTTCAATCCTTGGATCGCGATCATGGGCCGGACGACGTTCGTCGCGCCGCAGAGTCGCTGCTGGCGGCGGGATGCACGGTGAGCCTCGATCTGATGACCGCCGCGCCGGGGCAATCGCTGGCAGCGGTCGAGGCCGATCTCGCGGCCACCGTCGCCCTCGGCGTGCAGCATGTCTCCGTCTACTGTCTGACCTGGGAGAAGGGCACCGCCTTCGAGTCGGCCCGGCGGCGCGGGGCGTTGCATCCGGCGGAGGAATCGATCGAGCGGGCGATGTTCGAGGCGGCGATCGACCGGCTGGAGGCGGCGGGCTACGAGCACTACGAGGTCTCCAACTTTGCGAAGCCTGGGGGTCGTTGCCGCCACAACGAGGCCTACTGGGACTGCCGCCCGTGGGAGGCTTTCGGGCCGGGGGCGGCCCGCTTCGACGGTCGCACGCGGATCACGAATCACCGCAGCACGACTACCTGGATGAACAAGGTGCTCGCGGGGGACGACTTCACTGGCGACGTCGATCGCATGACCGAAGAACAGGCGGCGCGGGAGCGGGTGGTCGTCGGCCTGCGGCGGCGCGACGGACTCGACCGGGCGGCATTTCGTGCGGCCAGCGGCTTCGATCTCGACGCGATGGCGGGCCCCGCGATCGCCTCCTGGGTCGCCGCGGGGTTTGCCACCGACGACGGCCGCCATGTGCGGCTCACCCGCACCGGCCTGCTCCTCTCCGACGGCCTCTGGGCAGACGTGCTGAGGTGAGCGGCACGCGTCTGCTTCAACCCTGCTGAAGGGCCGCCGTGAGGTCGAGGATGGCCTTCTTGCCATCGGCGAAATACATCAGCGTGTTGTCTGCGGCGAACAGGGGATTGGGGATGCCAGCGAAGCCCGGCGAGAGCGACCGCTTCACGACCACCACGGTCCGGGCCTTGTCGACGTCGAGGATCGGCATCCCGGCGATCGGGCTCTTGGGATCGGTGCGGGCCGCGGGATTCACGACGTCGTTGGCCCCGATCACGATCGCCACGTCGGTCTCCGGAAAGGTCGGGTTGATATCGTCCATCTCACGGAGTTTTTCATACGGGATGTCGGCCTCGGCGAGGAGCACGTTCATATGGCCCGGCATCCGTCCCGCCACGGGATGGATCGCATACTCGACCGTCGTGCCCCGCTTCTCGAGAGCGTTGGCCAGTTCGCGGACGGCATGCTGGGCCTGGGCCACGGCGAGGCCGTAGCCCGGCACGATCACCACACGGTTGGCCCCCTCGAGCACCATCGCGATCTCCTCGGCGCTGGCGCTCTTCACCTTGCCGGCGTAGACGTCGTCGGCATTGGCTGCGGTGGTCGTGCCGAGGCCACCGAAGAGCACGCCCACGAGCGAGCGGTTCATCGCCTTGCACATGATCGCCGTCAGGATCAAGCCGGAGGCTCCGACGAGCGAGCCGGCGATCACGAGTACCGAGTTGTCGATCACGAAGCCGGCTGCGGCGGCCGCGAGGCCCGAATAGCTGTTGAGCAGGCAGATCACCACCGGCATGTCGGACCCGCCGATCGGCATCGTGAGGGTGCAGCCGAGGACGCTGCCCACGATCACCAACAGCCAGTAGAGGAGCGACGACTTCGGGTAGACGCAGACGCCCCACATCAACAGGAGCGTCGCAAGGGCGAGCCCGAGGTTGATCATGTGCCGATTGGGGTTGGTCCAGGCCTTTTTGAACTGGGGCAGTTCCTCGAGCTTGCCGAAGGCGACGAGGCTTCCCCAGAAGGTGACGGCACCGATCAGACCCGTGAGCGCGGTCGCGATGCCGAACTGTGTCCAGGGCTGGAGTTGGGCGGTGGCCCAGGCGGCCGTGTCGGCCTGGTCGGCGGCCGTCTGCATCGAGCGGGTGCCCATGTTCCAGAGTTCGGCGGCCGCCACGAACACCGAGGCGGCGCCGCCGAATCCGTTCAAGAGCGCCACCATCTGCGGCATGCCCGTCATCGGGTATCTCAAGGCCATCGCGGTGCCGATGCCGCCGCCGATCAGGGCGGCGAGGCCGAGCATCACGAGCGGCCACGAGCCGCCACGGGCCACAGCGGCCAGCACGTCTTTTTCGAAGCAGGCGGCGATCAGGGCGATCGCCATGCCGGCGGCACCGAGATAGTTGCCCTTCACGGCCGTCCGCGGCCCCGACATGAGCTTGAACGCCACGATGAACAGCATCGAGGCCGCGAGGTACGCGAGGTTGATCCAGGCTTGGCTCGACATGCGGGGCTACTACTTTTTCTTCGGGTTGAACATTTCGAGCATGCGATGGGTGACGACGAAGCCCCCCGCGACGTTGATCATGGCGAACACCAGCGCGATGAAGCCGAGCAGCGTGCCAAAGCTCGAGGCCATGGCTCCGGCGACGACGATCGCGCCCACCGCCGTGATGCCGGAGATGGCGTTGGACCCGCTGGTCAGCGGTGTGTGAAGCCGCTGCGGCACCTTCATGATCACCTCGAAGCCCACCCACATCGCGAGGAGGAACACGGTGAGCAGCCGGATGAACCGGGCGGCCGGATCTTCAGCGACGACCGCCTCGGCGAGCAGCATCGGCAATGAATGGAGCGTCAGGGGGGATGTTCCGGGCGGGTGCGGTGGTGTGATCAGGTGGGCTGCGCGGGTGGCTCGGCAGGCTGTTCGAGCGGCGGCAGTCCGGCCCGCTCGCGGATTTTCGGGTGGATGATGTCGCCTCCCTTCGTGACGAGCGTGTCGCGGCAGATCTCGTCGTCGAGCGAGACATTGGGGAGCCCGCTCTTGACCAGATGCGCAAGGAATGTGACGACGTTCTTGGAGTAGAGCTGGCTCGTATGGAAGGCTACGTCGGCCGGCAGATTGGTCGGCCCGAGAATCGTCACTCCGCCGACCACCACGGTCTGGTCGGCCAAGGACCCTTCGCAGTTACCCCCACGCTCGGCCGCCATGTCGACGATCACGCTGCCCGGCCGCATCCGGGCCACCATCTCGGCCGTGACCAGCACGGGGGCCTTCTGTCCCGGAATGAGCGCCGTGCAGACGACGATGTCGGAATCGGCCACCACTCTGCCGAGCAGCTCCCGCTGCTTCGCGTAAAACTCCTCGCCCATCGCCTTGGCATAGCCGCCGGCCGTCTCGCTCGTGCCGGTCTCCAGGGGGAGTTCGACGAACTTTGCGCCCAGGCTCTGCACCTGCTCCTTGACGGCAGGCCGGACGTCATAGCCGCTCACCTGGGCGCCCAGTCGTTTGGCCGTGGCGATCGCCTGGAGGCCTGCCACGCCCGCGCCGAGCACGAGCACCTTCGCCGGCGTGAGCGTGCCGGCCGCCGTCGTCATCATCGGCAGGATGCGGGGCAGCGCGTTGGCCGCCAGCAAGACAGCGCGATAGCCGGCGATGTTGGCCTGGCTCGAGAGCACGTCCATGCTCTGGGCCCGCGTGATCCGCGGCACGAGTTCAAGCGCAAACACCGACGCGCCGCGTTCGGCGGCCTCGCGGCAGGCATCGGGCGCCGCCAGCGGATCGCACATGCCGACGAGCACGACGCCGGCCCTGAGCCGGTCTCGGTCATCGCCCCAGCTGGTTCCGCAGGCACCGCATGCACGGACGGCGAGCACGCAGTCGGCGGCGAAGGCCTCGTCGCGTGACACGATCGTGGCCCCAGCCGCACGGTAGTCGTCGTCGGAGAAGCCGGCCGCCAGGCCCGCGGCCGACTCGACCCGAACGTCGAGGCCGATCTTGGTAAGCGCAGGCACCGCCGCCGGCACGAGGGCCACGCGGCGTTCACCGGGAAACACTTCCTTGACGACGGCAACCTGCATGGTGGCAACCCGGTGAGGCGAAGGATGACAGGGATGATTGTTGCCTCAAAGCGAGGAGTCGTCCACGAGGCCCTTGCTCAGACCGCAGCGGAGGTTTTCCGGGGACAGCCGGGCGATTGGCCCTTCTTGGGCACGATGCTGGCCGGTTGTCCGGCCGGCCAGTGCGGTTTTCGCCGCCTGCCGAGAACGCCGCTTGCCCACGCACCGGGGCATTGTTACTCTCCCAGATTCTCCCCGCCCGCTCGGGCGGCGGCATCCGAACACCCGACGACGCGAATTACGGTTGAGCGACAGATGAAGACGTACATGGCCAAGACTGGCGAAGTGGAGCAGCGGTGGTGGGTGGTCGATGCCAGCGACCGCCGGGTTGGCCGCCTCGCCAGTGCCATCGCCACCGTCCTGATGGGCAAGCATCGGCCCACCTACACGCCCCATGTCGATACGGGCGACCACGTGGTGGTGATCAACGCCGAAAAGATCGAGTTCAGCGGCAAGAAGTGGCAGCAGAAGCTCTACCGCTGGTACACCGGCTACAACGGCCTGAAGTCGGAGACGGCGGAGCACCGTCGCGACCGTCGGCCGGAACTGATCATCGAGGAGGCTGTCCGGAGGATGCTCCCCAAGAGCCGTCTCGGCCGCAAAATGCTCGACAAGCTCAAGGTCTATGCGGGCACCGAGCATCCGCACCAGCCGCAGCAGCCGAAGCCGATCAATCTCGGCGTCTGAGGCGGCAAACTTCGAACCACACGCGATAACCAGCAGCGATCAGCACACGCGACCATAGTTATACGAGGATGATGATGACGGCAGAGCAGGGCGTAAAGTCGGCACGACGAGGCGACGAGATCATCGCGACGGGCCGCCGCAAGACGGCCGTGGCGCGGGTGCGGATGCGTGCCGGCGCTGGAGAGATCACCGTCAACGGTCGCAAACTCGACGCCTACTTTCCGGCCATCAAGGATCGGGCCCTCGTGGCGGGAGCACTCGACGAGGTCGGCAAACGGACGGCCGTGAACGTGGTGATTTCCGTCGATGGCGGTGGACTGACCGGACAGGCGGGTGCCTGCCGTCTCGGCATTGCCCGCGCCCTGAAGGTGTTTGACGTCGAACTGGCTGAGCCGCTGCGTCAGGGTGGTCTGCTCACCCGCGACGGACGCATGAAGGAGCGGAAGAAGTACGGCCTCCGCGGTGCCCGCCGGGGAACGCAGTTCTCCAAGCGCTGATCCGTGCTGTGGCCGATGGGCCGCTGGCCGGCTTCTGCGGGCGTCGGTGAGGCTCTGCTACGATCCCTGCGATCGTCACGACCCCATTTTTCGGGGTAGTCGCGGCATTTTTTCAGCTGCGACGCCGATCGCATAGTAGAGTCGGGGCGTGGTGAGGGGCCGTCCGGCCACTCGCATGTCGCCTCCTCCAGGCGGCCGTTGTCGCATCGAAAGGGTCGATCATGCTCCGGGTGCGTGTGCTGGTGGGGCTCGTCGCGATCGCAGTTGGGCAGATCGCCCCAGCCTATGGCCGCGAGGCCAGTTCGGCTTCTGCGTCGACTCAGGCCGTCGTGCCGCAGGTGCCACAGGACGTCCTCTCCGCCGAGGAAGCCGGGCTCGTTGAGGTGAAGTTCATCGCCAATGATTCCCGGTCGGCGCAGGTCGTGGTGACGAACCGATCCGATCGCCCGCTGTCGCTTCGCCTGCCGGACGGCTTTGCCGGCGTTCCCGTGCTCGCACAGATGGGTCAGCAGGGCGGCGGTGGATTCGGTGCCGGCGGCATCGGTGGCGGATCGCAGAGCGTCGGTGGCGGCGGCATGGGCGGAATGGGTGGCATGGGCGGCGGCATGGGCGGCGGTGGCATGGGTGGCGGCATGGGCGGTGGCCCCTTCTCGCTGCCGCCGGAACGCACTCGGACGATCCGCGTGCCGACGGTCTGCCTCGAGCACGGCAAACGGGATCCGTCCCCTCGCGTCGCCTATCGGATGACGGCCCTCGAGACATTCTCCAGCGACCCACGGCTGCAGGAAGAGATGACCGCACTCGCCCGCGGCGGCATTTCGCAACAGGTGGCGCAGGCGGCCGCATGGCATATCTCCAGCGGACTCACGTGGGATCAGCTCGCCGCCGAGGTGGTCGACATGGCGGGTGGGGTGCCCGATGTGCCGTATTTCGCGCCGGCCGAACTCGTCGCGGCACGAAGGTTTGTCGAGGAATCGTCGAAGCGGCTCCAGACATCGGCGCCGGAGTCGAGCGAGTCGGCCACCCGCTGACAGGGCGTTTTCTCGAGCCTCGCGCGTCGGTCTGTCCAAGCCCAACGCCGTGAGGTGGTGGCCCGTACAAGCCCAACGCCGTGAGGCGTGGGGTGGACCTCGCATCGGCCGATCACTCGCGGCTCACGCTCTCCGCTCCCGCCCGTGTCGTCAGGGCCTGCCAGACATCGGCTGCAATGGCGGCCGTGGCCTGATGCACGCTGCCGTCCATCATCACGTGATTCACCACGCCAGCATGATGGCTCCGCGCCGTGACTGCCGCCGCGGTGGGTGCGGTCAGCGATTTGGCCTCCTGCTGATTGTTCCAGTCGATATCGTAAGTGCCCGATGCCCGCAGGCATGGCACGGTGGTCAGCGGGGGGAACGTCGAGGTGAAGCCGCTCTGATGGCTGCGGCCATCGACCCATTCGGTGTGGCCCGAGCCGAGTGTCGGCAGATCGTTCTTGAAGTCGCCTCCCATCCCGCACACCGCCGTGGGCGATGACGGCCGCGCCGGCGCCGGGAGGGCGGCATTGCGGAAGTAAGGCGTGAAAGTCTTTACCTCGGCGAGGGCGATTGTTTTCGAGAGCCCATCGGTGAAGCTCGCTGACCGGAGCTTGCTATTGGGGAAGAACGCGCCATCGCCCCCGGTCCTCATCGCCGGCTGGAACACCATCCAGGTGCCGAGGTTGATGGCGTAGTTGAGTGGCGCGTGTTCCGGAGTGCCGTCGGCCTTGTTCCGCACCTGGGTGTTGGGCTCCGAGGGGCAGAGAAGAGCCGGGATTCGAAGTGACGAGATCAGCTGGCCGCTTCCGAGTGTTGCCTGGCTGTAGGGAACGGCCAACTGGCGATGGAGTTCGTCGCCGATCGCAAACTCCTCGAGAAAGGGAAGGAGCCGACCCTGCGCCGACCAGACGGCCCCTGACGAGGCATCGGTCGTGCTCGTACCCGACCAGACGCAGCTCGGAGGATGCGTGCGATAGGCGGACTCGAAGTTGGCCAGCGCGATGCCAAGCTGGCGGAGATTGTTCTGGCAGGCGGATCGACGGGCAGACTCTCTGGCCGACTGCACTGCCGGCAGGAGCAGACCGATCAGGGTGGCCACGATCGCGACCACGACGAGGAGCTCGACGAGGCTAAAGCCACGCCGCTGTCGAGTCGGCCGGGAGGGGCGCACGGCTCCGCAGGAGGCGTTCGTGCAAAACCGGAACGACACCGTGCTGCGAGTCATTAACACACCATTTGATTCGAAAAACAAAGCCAGTAAAAGAGTTTGAGACTCAATATCAGTTATGCGATGGTAGCGTTTCGGCGCCGGCAGGCAACAGCGGATCTCAGGCGGTCGCCAGGCCTGTCGGCCGCCGGAACGGTCGTCGCTCCGAGAAAGCCCGCGTGTGGTGGGGGATTTCTCGCGCGGGACTCCACTTCTGGCAGCGATGCGATACAACCGATGGATCGGCTGCCATCGGTCGGCTGCCAGCTCGGTGCGGGGCGACGAAGAGGAACGCAGACCTTGA
>JBPCTA010000522.1:0-5429 GCA_051006595.1 Pirellulales bacterium | reverse complement strand
AGTAGGTGTCGGAAAGCGAGGCCTCGAGGCCCTCCAACTCCTCCGGCACGTAATCGAGCGTCTTCGTCAGCTTGCAGATCCGACGGCAGATCGCCCAGTAGAGATTCTCCACGGCGGACCGCTGGTCGAGCGGCAGGTAGCCGCTGGCGAACAGGTTCATCGCCGTATCGAGCGACTGCTGAGAGTCGTGATAACTCTCGAGCAGATTCCGCACGTTGATATTCTGGTATGTCTCCCAGAGGTCATGCAGGGGCTGTTCGGCGTCGGCCGGCGGCTCATGGACGTCGCCCATGCCCCCCTGCTCCGACACCCCGAGCACGCCAAAGATCAGCATGCTGTGGTAGGCCACGACCGCCCGTCCGCTCTCGGAAATGATCGTCGGATGCGGAACCCCCGCCTCGTCGCAGGCGTTCTGCACATGGTAGACGACGTCGTTGGCATATTCCTGAAGGCTGTAGTTGACGCTCGATTCGAAGTTCGTCTGCGAACCGTCGTAGTCGACGCCGAGCCCGCCCCCGACATCGAGATAGCGGAGCCCGGCGCCCCGCTTCACCAGTTCGGTGTAGATCCGCGAGGCCTCGTTGAGCGCCGCTTTGATGTGGCGGATGTTGGTGATCTGGCTGCCCTGATGGAAATGAAGGAGCTGGAGGCAGTCCTCCATCCCACGGGAGGCGAGGAGGTCGAGCCCCTTCACCAGCTCGCTCGCCGTCAGGCCGAACTTGCTTCGGAAGCCGCCGGACGACTGCCAGCGGCCGCTGCCTCGCGTGGCGAGCTTGACCCGCATGCCGATCCGCGGCCGCACCCCGAGTTTCTCGGCATATTCGAGGATCAGATGCAACTCGGAGAATCGCTCGACGACCGGGATGATCGAGCGGCCGATTTTCTGGGCGAGCATCGCCGTCTCGATGAACTCGGCATCCTTGAAGCCGTTGCAGATAATCGGCGTGTCGTTGTCGGCTAGGGCGATCACGGCCAGCAACTCGGGCTTGCTGCCAGCCTCGAGCCCGAAGCGATAGGGCTGCCCGAATCGCAGCACCTCCTCCACCACCTGGCGCTGCTGGTTGACCTTCACCGGGTAGACGCAGCAGTAGTCGCCGCGATATCCGCTCTCCTTCATGGCGTTCTTGAAGACACCATGAATCTCGCCCAGGCGGTGCTGAAGGATCTCGGCAAACCGGAGCAGGATCGGCAGATCGATGCCCCGCACCTGGAGTCGGTCCACCAGTTGTTTCAGATCGATGCTCTTCGTCGGATCCTTGTCGGGGTGGACGAGCAGGTGCCCGTTGGGACCGACGGAGAAATAGCCGTTCCCCCACCGGGCGACCTCGTACAGGTCGGCGGCATCGGCCGTGCTCCAATGTTCGAGATCGATGTCAACCGCCATGCCAGGCCCTTACTGGGAAGAAGGTTGTAAAAAAAGAGACGCCGGCCGCTGGATGACGCTCCCGCCGCGGGGGCTCGTGTCACACAGAGTGGTCGAGAAAGAGTGTAGCGTCGGCCGCCGTCAAGGCCATTGCAATCCGCGGTACCGAAGCGTCTATGACGGTTCAGGCACGCACCCGCGTCCAGCGTCGGCGGTCAGACGAAGAGTTCCTTGATGACCTTGCCCGAGTTGGCGATCTTCATCGGCCGGCCGTTCTTGGCCGTAAACGTGGTCTCCAGCGAAACCCCCACCGCCTTGAGCACGCTCGCCATCAAATCCTGAGAGGAATAGGCCTCGGATACGACTTCCTTGCCGTCAGAGCTGGTCTCACCCACCACCACGCCCCGCTTGAATCCACCACCACCTACCACGCAGCTCCAACTACGGGCCCAGTGATCCCGACCGCCACCCCCGTTGATATTGGGCGTGCGGCTGAACTCTCCCATCCAGATCACGACCGTGTCGTCGAGCATACCGCGATCGGCGAGATCCGCGACCAGGCCGCTCATCGCCTTGTCCAGTTCGGGCAGTTTCTGGTTCTGCAGCGTGGGAAAGATATTGGCATGGTTGTCCCAACCGCCGAGATCGACCTCAACAAACGGCACTCCCATTTCGACGAGCCGGCGGGCCATCAGGCAGCCCCGTCCAAAACCTGTGGCGCCATACCGCTCCTGCATGTCCTTCGGCTCCTTCATGACCTTAAAGGCCTCCATCTGAGGACTCGTCATGAGTTTGACGGTCTTGTTCAGGACCTTGGCATGGTCGTCCGCCGAGCCGCCCCGACGCTCGCCGATGAACCGCTTCTCGATCGTCGCCAGCATCTCCATCCGCTGGGCAAGCCGGGCAGGATCGACGCCCATGTCGAGATTGCGGACGTTGCCGTTGGAGTCGACGACGAACGGCGCCCATGTCATGCCCAGGAATCCGGGTCCGACACTGCCGCTGCCGACGGAAACGAAGGGGGGGATCTCGAGGTCCGGAACCTGGTCGGCGAGTTCATGCGCGATCACCGCGCCATAACTCGGGTGCTCCACGTTGGGACTCGGCACGTAGCCCGTGTGCATGTAGTACCGGCCCCGCATGTGGTCGGCCTCACGCGTGCTCATCGACCGCACGATCGCCATGTGATGCATCTGCTTGGCCATCAGCGGCATGTGTTCGCTGATGGCGATGCCGTCGGCGGTCGTCGCGATCTGTTTGAACGGGCCGCCGGTGGCGGCACCCGGCTTCAAGTCCCAGATGTCCATGGTGCTCGGGCCGCCCCCCATCCACAGCATGATCGCTGCCTTGTGCCGTTTCCGCATGTCGGTGGCGTTGGCGAGGATCGAACTCGTGAAGGCCGTCGCCGGAGCAGCGAGCGCCGCAGCACCCGCCATGTGGTGCATGAAGTGACGGCGGCTCATTCCATCCGGAAGATCGATGAAGCGAGACATGGCTTGACTCCCCTGGCGTGGCGCGGAACGGTCGATCTGGCGTGAAAAGGACTCTGACTGGTCTCATGGATCGGCTCGAGGCCGACGATCGGAAATCAGTGCTTGATGATGAATTCGTTCGAGTTGAGCACGGCCCACCAGACGTCCTGGAGAGCACCGATGACGTCTCCCTTTTTGGCGGCAACGATTCGATTGGCAACCGACAGCTCCGCACTGGCCGGCTTGCGAGCCAAGGCTGCCATGTAGAGCGTCTCGATCTTGGCCGCGTTGCTCATCGAACTCGACGCCACGGTGTCGAGAAAGCCCCCCTTGCCGGTCGAGGTGGCGTTCTGGATCATTTCGCCGTTGAACATCATCAACACCTGCGGAATCGAGCCGTTGAACGTCGTCGCGTCGTCCCCTTCGTCGGTTCCAAACGCGATCACAAACTGCGAGAGCCAGGCGTCCTTCTTCTTCGCTGCATCCTCGCTGCGGGCCGTCCGGTCGGCCTGCGTGGCCGTGATGAGCGATTCATAGAGTTCCTCGGCTTGCATCTGCCGCAGGTAGGCATGCGTGAACTTCGGCTTCTCGCCCAGTGAAGGATCATCATCCTCATTGGCCGCGATGCTCCGGCTCGACAAGGAATAGGGCCTCGACAGCACGAGCCAGCGGGCGAGCTCCTTCAGATCGAAGCTCTGCTCCCGAAAACGTTCGGCGAGACCGTCGAGCAGTTCCGGGTGCGAGGGCGGATTGTGCTCCCCGAGATCGTCGATGGGCTTCGTAAACCCGTATCCGAAAAAATGCCCCCACATCCGGTTCACCGCCGCCTTTGCAAAGGAGGGGCTCGCCTTGATGAGCTGGGCGAGTTCCCGACGACGGTTCGCCCCGTAGCGAGTGCCGTCTTCGAGCGTGGCGGGCAGGTAGCCGCTCTTCGAGATCTCCGTGCCGTCCACGAACACCGGATAGGCGACCTTCATGAGCCCGTTGCGGAGTTCGTAGTAGAGTTCCGCCTCCTCCGGATTGCCCCCTTCGCCGGCGAAGTCCTCGTCGATCAACTCCACCCCCTGCACGTCGTCGGTCCCGCCCCGCTTGCGAAGCGCCCGCGCCTGACGAAAGAAGGCATTGAGCTCCCAGAACTGATTCTGCTTTCCCTTGTTGAAAGGATGGTTATGGCACTGCGTGCATTGCACCTGCAGCCCGAGAAAAATCTGCGCGGTCTTGGCCGTGGCCTGCACGCCGTTCTCGACGCCCATCTCCTCCATCTTGCCGCTCAGAAAGTTCGTGGCTCCATTGAAGCCCTCGACGTCCTTGCGGTTGGCGTTGACGCCCGTGGCCGTGACCAACTGCTCCATGAACTGGTCGTACGGGATGTTTTTGGAGAAGGCCCGCCGCAGGTACTGGCGCATCCCGGGACGGTTGACCCGCTCATTGGCGACGTCACGGCCGATGAGCACCGTCGTCCAGACGTCGGTCCAGTGGCGGGCATACTCGTCGATAAACTCATCCCCGAGCAGTCTCGAGACGATTTCCGCACGCTTGGCGGACGACTTGTCGGCAAGAAACCCCCGGAGTTCATCGACGCTGGGAATGCGTCCGATCAGGTCGAGATGGACGCGACGGCACCACTCGCCGTCGGTCGCGGCCGGCGACGGCGGCAGTTTTGCATCGGCCCAGCCGGCCGCCACCTGGTCGTTGATGTACTTGACCTGTGGAATCCCGAAGTGGTTCACGGGCCCGTCGTCGGCCGCTCGAGCGACCGACAGACCGCACGCCACCGTCAACCCGACGAGCATGGCCAGCAGACCGCGCATGGCGACCTCCACATCCACACAGCCGCCCGACACCGAACTTCCATCATTATAGACCGCATCGGGTCGATCGGTCGCGGTGTTTTGATACGCCAGGACAGACCGGCGGGGGGAGCCGGCGAACGCTCGACGATCGTCGGCGCTCCGGCCGCCGCGAGGAGACTTTTGCCGCCCCCGAGCCGGCCGATTCAGCAACGTCGGACACGGCCTCACCGTCGCAGAGGGAGCCCACCTCGCAGCGATCCCGCGGAAGTGCCCGCGTTCAGGACGCCACGGGCTTGGCAGACTCGACCCGCGGCCTCTGCGGCCTGCCGGCAGACGCTTCGGGACCCACAAACTCGAGAATCGCCCGCGGACCAGCATCGCCCAGTCGCGGCGTTGCCAGCTTGAGGATTCGCGTATAGCCGCCCGGCCGGTCGGCAAAACGGCCGGCGATGTCTTCAAAAAGGATCCTCGCAGCCTTCTTGTCACCAAGCAACTGGATGACGCGACGGCGGGCCTTCACGGCGGGAGCCATGGCCCTGGCCCACTGCTGCCACTGATCGCTCTCCCGCCACGTCTTCCACGCTGCGGAATCACGCTCCGCCGACGTGCCAAACTGACTCGCCTGCTTCGCTGCCACCAAGCCATGCTTGGCCACGGTCACACACCGCTCAACGAGCGGTCGAACTTCCTTCGCCTTCGCGAGCGTGGTCACGATGCGGCCCGGCACCTTGGCCGCTCCCACTTCGTCCACCTCGGTCTTGCGAACGGTGAGCATGAGTGCGGAGGCGAGATTTCTCAGCA
>JBPCTA010000521.1:0-3959 GCA_051006595.1 Pirellulales bacterium | reverse complement strand
CCGCATGGAGAGCTTCAGGGTGTCGATCTTGTTTCGGGCCTTCTTGATTTCATCGGCATCCCCTTCGACGGCTGCTGTTTCCAGGTCGGGCAGCGCAGCGGTGGCGGCGGTGATGCGGCCGCGGGCCTCCTCGATCCGCCGCTCGTTCCACGACTGCAGCGAATCGCCCTTGAGGGTGACTTCGATGATCGGAAATAGCGCGGCGATATTGGCGCCCCACAGAGCGGCCACACCCGCGGAGCAGAGCAGCGCCGCGGCGAGCAGCGGCCAACTCTTCGCGGCCTCACGCAGCGCCCTCAGAAAGTAGTTCATGAACCGGCTTCTCGTACGGGTCCGGGAAAGACTCGGGGTTAATCGGACGGTATGGCTGCTCCGGACCACAGCAGGCCGCCGGATATCCGCCAGCGGGGGCTGCGTGCGAACGGGCAGGATGGGCAAAGTTTGCCCGGAAACTCGAACTGTTCGGGCCGGGAAGGTAGGGATCCGGCCCGCAGCGTTCAAGGGCGGGTTTTGCGTGGAAAGGCCCGCGATCGCAAGATCGGGGGCGTGCCGATCGCCTCGCCGCCGGCGCTAGCGCTTCCCGAGGCGGAGTTCCGCCGCGAGGAGGGTGTTGGCCAAGAGCATCGCGACCGTCATCGGGCCCACGCCGCCGGGCACGGGCGAGATCCACCCGGCCACCTCCCGCACCGCCTCGTAGTCAACGTCGCCCACGAGGCTGCCATCGACGCGGTTGATGCCGACGTCGATCACGGCCGCGCCGGGCTTCACCATCGCCGCGGTGATCAGCTTCGGCTGGCCCACCGCGGCCACCACGATGTCGGCCTGCCGCGTCATCGCGGCGATGTCGCCCGAGCGGCTGTGGCAGATCGTCACGGTGGCATCGCAGCCGCCAGTGCCGTCGGGCGGGCAGCCCACCGGCGGACGCGACGCGAGCAGGAGGGCCAGCGGCTTGCCCACAATGTCGCTGCGGCCCACGATCGCCACATGCTTGCCGGCCGTCTGAATCTCAGCGTCGATCAGCATCCGTTGCACGCCCGCCGCCGTGCAGGGAATAAACCGCGGACGTCCCTGCGATAGAAGGCCGGCATTCTCCGGATGGAAGCCGTCAACATCGCGATCGGGGGGCACGGCATCGAGCACGGCCACCGAATCGACATGCGGCGGCAACGGCAACTGCACGAGAATCCCGTCGGCGGGGCCGTGCTTGTCGCGGGCGATCGCCTGCACGAGCGCCACGAGCTCCAAGGTGGTCGCCGTGGCCGGCACCGCCACCACCTCCGAATCGATCCCCACACGCCCGGCCGCCGCGGCCTTGCTCTTCACGTAAGAAGCGCTCGCCGCCATCTCGCCGACGAGCACCACGACCAGGCGGGGACGACGGCCAACCATGTCGGCAAACGTTTCGACCTCGCGGCGAAGCGACTCCTCGATGCGTCCGGCCAGGGCCTTTCCGTCGAGGATGCGGGCGGTCATGGAGCGGCCTGCGCTTCCACTGACCCCGCGGCATCGGCCGGCGTGGCCCATCGCTTCCAGATCGCATCGATTCCGGCCGACTCCGCGTCGCCCTCGTGAAACACGAGCAGGTAGCGGAGCGTGAGTGAGCCGCCGGCGGGAATCGTGTAATCGCCGCTGCCCTTCGGAGCGCCGATGAAGTCGTGCAGCCCGAAGGGATTGGCGGCGACGAGGCCGTAGTCGCGGGCATGCCAGTGGGTCGGATGGCGGAGATTCGTGGGGTGGTCGAGCACGGCGACGCCCACCGTCTTTCCTTCGATCGGCCCCCAGTAGGCCACCCAGCGGGCCGCCTTGCCCCAGGCGTCGGCATCACGATGCCCCTCGGAGTTGAGGCAGTGGCCGGCGGCGCCCTGCGAGCCTTCGAGCTCCTTGATCTGGAGTTGCACGGGCACCCTGAGTCCCATCGCCCCTTCCTTCGTGTCGCCGAAGGTCACCGGCCCGTGGTCGGCATGGATCGTGACGGAGTAGTCGATGGTGCGGGTCGTGGCATCGCCGCCGAAAATGAGTCGCTGGGTGTCGGTGCAAACGACCGTGTCGTCGGCCTTGACCCAGCGATTCTTGGTCTCGATCACCCCCTCGCGGCCCCCTGCAGCCTTCACGAGCTCGACCTGCTCGATCCGGTTGTTGGCCTGCCGCTCGGGCTTGCCTGCGGCGGGGTGCGACGCCCAGAAGTCGATGCCGTTGACGAGGCCGTGGGTAAACCAGATCGACTCGTGGTGCGGATGGTCGTGCGGCTCCCCAGCCACACCCTCCACCATCGGCCACGACCGCGTCATGGCCACGCCACCGGGGCCGAGCACGGGAAACAGGATCGGCTTGCGATGGCCCGCGAAGATGTAGGACGTGAACGGCTTGCCATCGACCGACACGGCAACCTGGCCGTCACCCTTCTCGACCGCAACGTCGGCCCGCACCGAAGCCATGCCGGCCAGCACTGCCGTCAGCAGCCCGGCCTGGAAGACAGCCTGCGGGAGAGCCCGCAAGCCCGTCGGGCCGACCGCCGCCGCTTCGGGCCGGCGACTGCCGAGCCCTGCGGCCCTGCGACCCCGGAATCGCATCACTTCAAAGCCTCCAGGTAGGCGCTCCGCAGCTGGTGCTGCACCTCTTCGAGCAGCCGCCGCTCGTCGGTCGTGAGATTGCCGGCGGTCTTCTGCTCGAGCATCGCCAGCGTGTCGATGAAATGCTTCGCGGTGGCGACGTTCTTGATCGCCTTGCCCGTGATCGGATTCGGAATCCGCCCCAGGGCCATCAAGGACTGGGTGAAGAGCGTGTGCACCAGAAAGTCGAGCGTTGCCGGCGGCATCTGGCCCACGGCCATGTCCTCGTCGCGCTCGTCCGTCATTTCGCCTTCGTCGCTCATCGCGTCTCCTTTGAACTCAGGCCTCGGCCACCCACGCGCTGCCCGCATGCCGCTCCACCGCCGCGGCCACGAGCCCCGAAAACAGCGGATGGGCTGCGGTCGGCTTGCTCTTGAACTCGGGATGAAACTGCACGGCCACAAACCAGGGGTGATCGGCCATCTCCACGATCTCCACGAGCGTGCCGTCGGGATTGGTGCCGGCGATCACGAGGCCGGCCCGCTCCAGCTGCTCGCGATACTTCGAGTTGAACTCATAGCGGTGGCGGTGCCGCTCCTCGATCCGCGTCGTGCCGTAGGCGGCCGCCGACTTCGTGCCCTCGGCGAGCACGGCTGGCTGGGCGCCGAGCCGCATCGTGCCCCCCTTGTCCACCACGGCGTGTTGTTCGTCCATCAGGCAGATCACCGGATGGGGCGTGTTGCGGTTGAACTCGGTCGAGTGGGCGTCTTCGAGCCCGGCACAGTTGCGGGCCACGTCGATCACGGCGCACTGCATGCCGAGACAGATTCCTAGAAACGGCAGCCGCCGCTCCCGCGCAAACCGGATCGCCTCCACCTTCCCTTCGATGCCCCGTTCGCCGAAGCCACCGGGCACGATCAAGCCGTCGAAGCCGGCGAGGAGCCGCTCGGCCCCCTCCCGCTCGATGTCTTCGCTCTTGATTGGCTGCACCCGCACCTGCGTCCGCTGGGCGATGCCGCCATGGTCGAGCGACTCGTAGATGCTCTTGTAGGCGTCGCGATGCTCGGCGTATTTGCCGACGAGCGCGATCGAAACCTCGTGCTCGGGATTCCGCAGCCGGTGCAGAATTTCATGCCATTCCTCGAGGTCGGCGGCCGGTGCCTGGATGCCGAATCGTCGCAGGATGATCTCGTCGATCCGATTCGACTGCAGCGACAGCGGCACCTAGTAGATCGAAAAATCCTTGTCGCGTTCCTCGATCACCGAATCCAGCGGCACGTTGCAGAACAGCGCGATCTTCTCGCGGTCGGAAACGTCGAGTCCCCGCTCGGTGCGGCAGACGAGAATGTCGGGCTGAATGCCGATCTGCCGCAGCAGGCCCACGGAGTGCTGCGTGGGCTTCGTCTTCAG
>JBPCTA010000520.1:0-2867 GCA_051006595.1 Pirellulales bacterium | reverse complement strand
ATGTTTTTCATGACGCACGGCCGGGCTCTAGAGCCGGCCTTAACGGCCTCAGGCATCGACCCGTCGCCCTCCCTCGGCATGCGTCCGCTGATCTACTCGGCCGGCCCCGATGGAATGTATGGGCTTCGTCCCTTCGGCCCCTACGACATCACGCCCGCCGACTGGATCGGCAATCTCGCGGGAGGCGCCGTTCCAGTGGGCCGGGGCTGCGGCGATTGGAGCCTCAACCCGACGAACACCATGGCGTATCCCGAGGGCACGTTCGCGGCCGATAACCTCACCAACCTCGACGCGGAGGCCGCCCGATGAACCGCCGGCCACATGGTTTCACGCTCGTGGAGCTCCTCGTGGTGGCGGGGATCATGGTGGTGCTCTTTGGATTGGTGACGGCGGGCACCCACCCCGGCGCGAGCGGCCAGATCCGGCATACGGCCCGCTCGCTGGCCTCCGTGCTGGCCACCACCCAGTCGCGGGCGCTCGGCCACATGACCGGGGCCTCGGTGATCTTCGAATCGGGAACCACGGCGGGGCTCTCGGCCAACGCCTGCGTGCGGCTCTTCCACGCCGACTCTCCCCCGCTCGTGACCGGCACCGCCGTGGCGAGCCCGACGATCCTCTCGGCGACTGCGACGGTGGCCGTGGTCGGACTCGTGCCCGACAATGCGAGCCCCGAAGATCTCTTCAACGGCTATGGCGTGCAGTTCGGCGGCGCGGCGGCATCGCCCACGGCGGCTGCGCAGCCGGCATCCGATTGGTTCACGCTGGCCTGCACGGGCGTGGCCAATGGCGTGGCCACCTGCACGATCGGCTTCCGCACCTCCGCCGGCCAGACCGTGAGCAACACGATCTGGCCAGAAGCGGCGGCGACGGGCAGCTCGACCAGCCCGCTGGTGTTTCGCGCGGCCCGCTATCCGGTGCAGGGCGACGTGGCCCTGCAATGCGGCAAGGCCGTGGCCATCGACCTTCGCTTCAGCGGGATCGGCGACGATCCGCTGAGCGCCTGGAGCAGCCTCGGCGGCAAGGGGGCAATCGCGATCGGCTTCGACAGCGTGGGCCGCGTAGACGACGTGATGCAGTATGCCCTCGGCCCGGCCGACGTGCGGGCCATCCAGTCGATCGCCCCGGCCGGTCCGATCTATCTCTTCCTGACCACGCGGGAGGAGATCGACAACAACACGGGCCTCCGGAGCCAGCAGGCGGTGTGGATCGTCGTGCATCCGCAGACGGGCCACGTTTCCACCGCCGCCAACGTGCCGCAGGCGGGGACCGACGCGGCAGCCCTGCGAGCTGCCCGCTACAACGCCCTCTCGGGCATCAGCCTCGGACGATAACCAATCGAACGCCATGCCGGCTCCCACGATCCCACACCGCTTGATACCACCAGCCGCCCAGCCGCGGCGGGCCGTCATCTCGCTGCTCGAGGTGCTCGTCTCCTGCGGCATCCTGATCGTGGGCCTCACGAGCCTCGCCGCCGTGTTGCCGGCGGCCGGCGCACGGCTCGCGCAGGCCACGCTCGAAGACCGCGCCGGCACGCTCGCTGAAAACGCCTATGCGGAAGCCATCTCTCGCGGGCTCACCTCCCGCAGCCTGCTTGTCTCCGACACCCAGGCCTGCGTCTTCGGCGTGATGCTCGAGAATCTTGTGCCCGATCCGCCCACCAAACGCGGCAAGGGCAGGAAGAGCAACC
Source organism: Pirellulales bacterium (assembly GCA_051006595.1). Taxonomy (GTDB): domain Bacteria; phylum Planctomycetota; class Planctomycetia; order Pirellulales; family UBA1268; genus QWPN01. The sequence continues at coordinate 1,180 of JBPCTA010000520.1, read as the reverse complement.
GCACCGTCTCGATCGACTCCCGGATCACGGCCACCGGCACGATCCCTCCAACCATCTACCAGCGGATCGACGACGACCGCGGCTTCTATCTCGAGGATGAGCTCACCTTCCAGATGCCCACCGTGACGGAAACACCGCTCAACATCTTCATGAACAGCGGCACAAACTGCCCGCGGGACTCGAAGAAGGCCATCTGCTGGGGGGCGATGCTGGCCCCGATCGCCGGCACCAACGAGGCCACGCTGAGCATCGCGATCTTCCGCAAGGAGGGCGACTACACCGAGACGCCCATCATGCTGACCGACGAGGGCTTCCCGCTCTTCTCCGTGGAAGACGACGACCTCCGCGACCGCTACCTCAAGGGCTGCTCCTTCGTGCTCGTGCTCGTGCCCGACACGCTCCCCCTCTGGGCGCAGGTGGCCTCGTCGTGGACCGGCAACGTGGTGCTCGACGTGGATCCGGCGTTGGTCGCCGGCCGGAGTATCGCGGTGATCGGCTTCGAAAACCTCGTTCGGGTCGACCAGTATCGCGTGACGCTTGACTAGACCCAAGCCGGCCGCCGGACGCGGCCTTGGTAGGCACCGCATCATGACGCGATCCCATCATTTCCCGGCATCCAGTCGCCGCGGCGCCCTGCTGCTGATGGTGCTCACGTCGCTCACGCTGTTCATGATGATGGGCACGCTGATGCTGATCACGGCCATCAGGGCGCGGGCCACCGCGCGGGCGTTTGCCAACGCCGCCACCGCCTCGGACATGACGACGATCCAGGACCGCGCCGCCCTCGACGAGGCCCTGATGCTGGCCCTGCGGGGCACGCAAGGAATGACGGTGACGCCGCTGGCCGAAAGCATCCTGGAAGACAAATACGGCAACACGACCATCAGCGGCAGCGGGGCCACGCTCTCGGGCAACGCGGCCCGGGATCCCATTCTCACCCTCACGCTCACGTCCGCCACGAATGCCCGGCTCAACGGCCGGATCCTCACGCTCAAGAATCGCCGGGCGACCGACTGGACGAGCTTTCGGATCATCGGCGTCGATGCCGCCAAGGTGTATCTGGCCAACGTGCCCTATCGGCCCGCGCTCGCCCTGGGAACGTCGGACACCTACGACTATCGCATTAACGGCCGGGAGTTCACTCCGATTTCGGGCTCCACCACTCCCGAGCCCTACGACG
>JBPCTA010000519.1:0-6349 GCA_051006595.1 Pirellulales bacterium | reverse complement strand
GAGTATTCGTTCATCGAGGCCGTGTGGGAGGGGGCCGTGCCTCCGGCGACGGCGGCCGACGCGATCCTGGGCGGTCTTCTCGGGATGACGGCCGCCGACGTCGATGCCTGGCACGATGATGCCGATCCACGGGCCCGTGCGATGCGACGGCTCCGTGACGAGGGTTTGGATTGGGGAGACGAGCTCGCGTTGCTCGATGCCGACGTGCGTGCCACGGCCGAGCGGCTCCGAAATCGCGTGATGCGCGTGACCCGCGCGGGTCGGATGGCGTGGCAGGCGGTGTCGTGAGGCAGTCCTCCTTCGCCGCAGCCGACCGGAACGTAGGGCTGTTCGTGGCCTTCCGCGTCTTGTTCAACGCGCGGTTCTACTATCCCGTGTTCATGGTGATGTTCCTCGATTTCGGGATCACCGTCGAAGAGTTCGCGATCCTGAATGCAGCCTGGGCCGCCGCGATCGTGCTGCTCGAAGTGCCCTCGGGAGCGCTGGCCGACCTCATCGGCCGACGGCGGCTCGTGGTCGCCGGAGCGGCCTTGATGGTGGTCGAGATGCTGCTGCTCGTGCTCGTGCCGGTGCCATCGGCATGGGTGCGGCCGGTGCTCCTTGCCAATAGGATCGTGAGCGGTGCGGCCGAGGCGTTCGTTTCCGGGGCCGATGAAGCCCTCGCGTTTGAGTCGCTTGCCGCCTGCGGCCGTTCGGGGGAGTGGCCGAGGGTGCTCGAACGGCTGATGCGCGTCAGTGGCATCGTCGCGATCGTCGTCATGATCGCGGGAAGTCTCGTCTATGATCCCGGGCCGCTCGACAGCCTGGCGCGGGGGGTGGGCTTCGCTGGCGGGTTCACTCACCTCGACACGTTTCGACTACCGATCTGGCTCACACTCGCCTCGGCCCTCGGGGCGTTCGCCGCCGCCCTCGCCATGTGCGAGCCTCCCCGGGCCGTCGGCACGGTCGGCCTCGCGGCGGCGACCAGCCTCACAGCGGCATTTCGGCAGACCGCCGGGACTGCCCGCTGGATCCTCACCCAGCCGCTGGTGCTGCTCGTGATCGTGGCCGGGGTGCTCATCGACCTCCCGATCCGACAGGTGCTCGTCGTATCGAGCGAGATTTACGCCGAGATCGGCGTGCCCACGCCGGCCTTCGGCCTGGTGAGCGCGGCGTCAGCGCTACTTGGCCTGGCAGTGGCCGGCCCACTGCGTCGGCTGGCGCTCGGCGCCAGCGCCCGAGCCAACGGGCTCGTGCTGGCCGCCGTCACGGTCATCGGGCTCGTGGGCCTTGCCGCCTTCATCCCGCTGGTCGGAGTGGCGTTCATGGTCCTCCTCTCCACCGCGCTGCGGATGGCGGTGTTTCTCCAGAGTCACTACCTCAACCAGCTCGTCGACTCGGGACGGCGGGCGACCGTCTTGAGCTTTCGCGGACTCGCGGTGAACGTCGGCTACGGGCTCGGCTGTCTCGGCTTCGCCGCCGCGACGGCGGCCAGCGCCGAAATCGTCGGCCCTGACGCATGCTTTCGGGCCGTCGTGGGGCTGTTACCCTGGGGATTCCTCCTGGCGTGTGTGGCGTTTTGGGCCTCGAGCCTGCGGCTGGGGGTGGCCCGCGCTGCCTTGGTTCGGCCCGGTGGCTTCGACGGGCCTAGCCCCTAAGGGCCGCATGGGGACTACACTCCAGATCTCCGGTTCGGTCGTCCTGCGGGCCGCCGCCATGCGTCATCATCTCATTGTGTGGGTCAACGGCGTTCGCCGCGTGGTAGACGGTGGAGATGCCTTCCTCACGCTCAGCGACTACCTTCGCGGTCGGCTTGGCCTGGTCGGCACGAAGATCGTCTGCTCCGAGGGCGACTGTGGCGCCTGCACCGTGCTCGTCGCGGATCCGGCGGACGGGCAGGGAGGCCGGTTTCGTCCTGTCGATTCCTGCATCCGCTTCCTGTTTCAGCTCGACGGCTGCCACGTCGTCTCAATCGAGGGGCTGGCCCATGACGGTGAACTCTCGCCGGTGCAGCAGGCAATGGTTGAGTGCCACGGATCCCAGTGCGGGTACTGCACGCCGGGCTTCGTGATGACGATGGCTGGCGCGTGCCATGCCAGCGCGGCTCCGGCCACGTCCGACGATACGGGGCTCGACTGGCGACGGGAACTCGCCGGCAACCTCTGTCGCTGCACCGGCTATGTTTCGATCTTCGAGGCGGGGCAACAGGCCGCGGCCGCAGCCGCAGCCGACTGGCTGGCCATGCGATTTCCCGACATCTCGTGGGCTGCCGAGGGACGGCAACTGCGGGGCGAGACGCTCGATCTGGCCGTCGATCTCGACGGCGCCGAGCGGCGGGTGGTGAGCCCCGCTTCACTGGCCGAGGCGGTCGGCCACCGGCAACGGATGCCCGATGCGCGGGTCGTGGCCGGGGCCACCGATCTCGGCGTGCTCTGGAACAAGGGCCGGCTGCGGCCGCAGCCCTGGCTCGACATCAGCCGTGTCGCCGAGCTTCGCGGGCTCGAGATCGCGGAGACGCCCGGCGGGCCGGTGCTCGTCGCGGGGGCGCTTGCCACCTGGACCGACTTCCTCGCGGCCTGTCGCACCGCCTGCACGGAGTTCGTGCCCATCCTCGAAGCCTTCGGCGGCCCGCAGATCCGCCACGTCGGCACGGTGGGGGGCAACATCGTCAACGGCTCGCCGATCGCCGATTCGCTGCCCCTGCTGTGTGCGATGGATGCCACGCTGGAACTGGCATCGGCAGCGGGCACGCGAACAGTCGGCATCAACGGGTTTTTCCTGGGCTACAAGCAGCTCGACCTCCGGCCCGACGAACTGCTCCTCCGCGTGCGAATGCCGCTGCCCGCGGCGGGTGAGATCCTCCGGCTCACGAAGGTCTCGCGGCGACGGGATCTCGACATCTCCACGTTCACCTCCGCCGTGCGGATCGGGATGGCGGGAGACCGCATCGGCTCGGCGGCGGTGGCCTACGGCGGTGTGGCCCCGACGGTCATCCGGCTCCGTGGCACTGAGGCCTTCCTGATCGGCCGGCCGTTCACGGAGGAGACGTTCCGGCTGGCGGGCGAGCGGGCCGTGGCGGAAATCGCTCCGCTCTCCGACGTGCGGGGGAGCGGCGACTATCGGCGGCAACTGGCCCGCAACGTGCTCCGGAAGTTCTTTCACGAGCAGGCGGTGGCCACGTCATGAGTGGTGGTCGCTTGCAGTCCAACGCGGATCCGACGGCCCACGCGCCGAGCGTGGGGCGAACGAATCCCCACGACTCCGCCGTCGGCCATGTCACCGGCGGGGCGTCCTACATCGTCGATCTTCCCCGCCGCGTCGATGAACTCGTCGTCGGCTTCGTGCCCAGTCCGGTGGCCAGTGGGAAAATCACGGCGATCGACCTCGCGGCTGCGCGGAGTGTGGCGGGGGTCGTCGATCTGTTCACGGCCGCGGATCTGCCGGCGGCGCGGACATTTGGCCCCATTTTTCAGGATGAGCCCATCCTTGCCGACGGCGAGGTGCTCTACGTCGGCCAGCCCGTGGTCGTGATTGCGGCCGAGAACCAGGCCGCCATCGACGAGGCCCGCCGGCGGGTGAGGATCGAGATCCAGCCGACGCCCCCCATTCTCTCGATCGAACAGGCGTTGGACCGCGGCCGATTTCTCGGGCCGGCGCGACGGATCGCCCGCGGCGATGCGGCGGCCGCGATCGCCGCCGCGCCGCATCGGCTGGCAGGTGTGTTTCATAACCTCGGCCAGGAGCATCTCTACCTCGAGTCGCAGGCGGCGGTCGCCCATCCGGGAGAAGCGGGGCAGATCGTCGTGCACTCTTCGACGCAGGGGCCGACGGAGACGCAGCATGTGGTGGCCGCGGCGCTGGGCATCGGCATGCACCAGGTGGTCTGCGTTTGCAAACGGATGGGAGGCGGCTTCTGCGGCAAGGAAACACAGGGCTCGCTGCCGGCAATGATGGCGGCCCTCGTCGCTCACCGTACCGGCCGCGCCGCCCGGATCGTCTACCGCCGCGAGGACGACATGGCTTCCACGGGCAAGCGGCATGCCTACCGCACGGCCTGGGAGGTGGGCTTCGACGACGACGGGCAGATCCTCGGCTACTCGGTCGAGTTTCATTCCGACGGCGGCGCGGCGGCCGATCTTTCCACGTCGATCATGGAGCGGTCGATGCTCCACGTCGACAATGCCTATTGGCTGGAGCACGTCGAGATTCGGGGCCGCGTCTGCTTCACGAACCACGCGCCTGCCACGGCCTTTCGCGGCTTCGGCGGGCCGCAGGGGATGGCCGCCACCGAGAGCGTGATCCAGGAGATCGCCCTCCATCTCCGCAGCCGCGGCAGGCCGATGCGGGCGATCGACGTGCAGCGGCGAAACCTGTATGGGCTCTCCGACCGCAACATCACCCCCTACGGCCAGGTTCTGGCCCGCAACCATGTTCCCGAGATCATCGACACGCTCGCAGCCCGCTGCGATTTCGACCGCCGGCTCACGGCGATCGAGGCGGCCAATGACCGCGATCCGCTGGTGCTCCGCGGCCTGGCGATGATGCCCGTGAAGTTTGGAATTTCCTTTACGGCCAAGCACCTCAACCAGGGCAACGCACTGGTCAACGTCTATACCGACGGCACGATCCAGGTATCGACCGGCGGCACCGAGATGGGCCAGGGGCTCAACACCAAGATCCGGCAGCTCGTCGCCGACGCGTTTGGTGTGCCAACCGAGCGGGTGATCCTGATGCCGACGTCCACGGAAAAAAACTGCAACACGTCCCCCACCGCGGCCTCGGCGGGCACCGATCTCAACGGCGCCGCGGCGCTCGATGCCTGCCGCGCGATCACGTCTCGGATGGCGGCCTGGGCGGCGACCCGGTTTGCGGATCCCTCCGCCGGCCTCGCGGCCTCTCCCGCGCACGTGGCGTTTTCCGGCGGCTGGGTCTACGACATCCGTCGGCCCGAGCGGCGGATGGGCTTCGGCGAGCTCTGCGCCGCGGCCCGCCTCGACCGCGTCGATCTCGGAGCCCGTGGCTACTTCGCCACGCCGGGCGTCGACTTCGACCGCGAGACGGGCCAGGGTCGACCGTTCTTCTACTACACCCAGGGGGCTGCGGCGGCGGAGGTGCAGATCGACCGCTTCACCGGGGATCTCACCGTCACGCGGGCCGACATCCTCATCGACATCGGCCGGTCGATCAATCCGGGCATCGACCGCGGGCAGGTGATCGGTGGCTTTATTCAGGGGATGGGCTGGGTCACGGGCGAGTGTCTTGTCTACGACGAGCAGGGCGTGCTGCTCTCGAACTCACCCACCACCTACAAGATCCCGGCCGCATCCGACGTGCCGGTCGCGTTCACCTGCGACTTCTTTCCCAACGACGACAATGTCGAGAACGTGGCCCGTAGCAAGGCCGTGGGCGAGCCGCCGCTGATGCATGCGATCTGCGTGTGGACGGCGGTGAAGCATGCGGTCTCGTGTGTCTCGCCCGCGGCGGCCCGTCGGCTCTGCCTGCCGGCGACCGGCGAGGAGATCCTGCGGGCGCTCTCCTGCACCGGCGGGCCTTCCCCGAAAGGCGACGGCTGGGGGCATAGTGCGGCGCTGGGCCGGTGGTCAGGGGCGGATTGATTTGCAGGGAGTTGCCGATGCCCGCACCGCACGGACTGATTGAACGGCTCGCCGAACTCGCGGCCGAGGGTCGGCCGTTCGTGCTCGTCACGCTCGTCGAGACGACCGGCAGCACGCCGCAGGATGCAGGCACGAAGATGCTGGTCGATGCTGGCGGCCTCCGCTTTGGCACGATTGGCGGCGGCAGGGTGGAGCAGCAGGCGATCGCCCGGGCGCAGTCGCTGCTCGCCGATCCCTCGGTGAAGCCCTGCACGCTCGTGGAATGGAATCTCAAGCGCGACGTGGGCATGACCTGCGGCGGCACGGTGAAACTCCTCTTCGAGGCGTATCACGTGCATCCCTGGCGGGTGGTCGTGTTTGGTGCGGGGCACGTCGGCCAAGCGGTCGTGCGGTGTCTGCTCCTGCTCGACTGCCAGGTGGTGTGCATCGATTCGCGGGCCGAGTGGCTCGACCGCCTGCCGGCCGCGCCGCAGCTGGAGACGGTGCGACTCGACGAGCCCCGCGACTTCGTGCCGCGGCTCACGGCCGATGACTTCATCGTCTGCATGACAATGGGGCATCGCACCGACCTCCCGGTGCTCGCAGCGATTCTCACGCTCGGCCATCAGTCGCGGTATCTGGGCGTGATCGGGAGCCGAGCGAAGCGAGAAGTGCTGCGGAGGGAGCTCGCGGAGGCGGGTGTCGCGGCGGCCGCGATCGAGCTGCTTCGCTGTCCGATCGGGCTTCCGATTGGTGGCAATCAGCCGGGTGAGATC
>JBPCTA010000518.1:0-3250 GCA_051006595.1 Pirellulales bacterium | reverse complement strand
GCCAAGCGCAGGCAGGATGCCGAAGCGCCGGCGGCATCCGAGTAAGTGAAGCCCAGGATGGGCGCAACGAACGTCCAGCGACGAGGCATGGGCAGCCCCGAGCCGTGCAGCAGGGCTGCCCGCGGCCTTACGGCAGGTCGGCTTGTACGAGACCCCGCGGCAACGCGCTTCGCGACGATCGCGGATATCACGCGCGGCGAAAGCCGCCGTTGACGGGGAGCACCTGCCCCGTGACGAAGGCCGCGGCGGGCGAGACGAGAAAATGCACCGCGTGCGCCACATCTTCGGGCGTGCCCCAGCGGCCAAGCATGCTCTCGCGGACGGCCCGTCGCTGCCAGACCTCGCTGGCATGCGTGCCCCACTCGGTCTTGATCCAGCCGGGCGCCACGCAGTTGACCCGCACCTTCGGCCCCAGCGACCGGGCCGCGCTCCGGGTGAACGCCATCACGGCTCCCTTCGCGGCCGCAAAGAGCTCGCCGCTGTCGCCCTCCATGCCCACGGCGGCCTGATCCCAGCCGATCGTCACGATCGAGCCGCCGGCCCGCTCGGCCATGTGCCGGCCAAGCGCCCGCACGAGCGTCATCGTGGCCACCACGTCGACCGCGAGCAGGTTCTCGAGCTTGCGGCTGAAATCCCAGTGCGCCGCATCGCCGGTGAGCACGTCGGCACCGGCCACGAGCACGACGGTGTCGAATGTCGGCAGGTCGCGGATGACCTCCTCCACGAACCGCTCAGCTCCGCCGGCCTCGGCAAAGTCGGCGAGAAACGAGCCCGCATGCCGGCCCTGCGCGGCGAGGGTCGCCGCGATGGCTGCCACGGCCTGAGGCGATCGCCCATGCACGGCCACGTGCGCCCCGGCCGTGGCGAGTTCGACCGCCACCGCGCGGCCGATGCCGCGGGTTGCCCCCGTCACGAGCACGGTGCGGCCGACGAGGTCGGGCTTCTGCACGAGGGCCTCGCCGGCATCGTTTCCCGGGCCGCTGGCATGGGGATCGTTCATGGCTGAGCGTTTCCGGCGACGAGCGGTAGGTCATAGCACGCGGCCTCCTCGGCATTGCGAACGAGCAGCCGGCTGCCCGACAGGCAGAGGGTGTTCCAGGTCTGGCCGTCGATCGCCGCCAGTCGGCCCCGCACGAGATGCTTTTCCGGCGCGCAGTCCACGAGCACGACCTCCCCCGACTCGGCCTGCACCACGAGCAGATCGCCCACCCGCAGCACCTGCCCCTGGCCGTAGCGGCCCCCTTTCCAGCGCCGCTTGCCGTCGGCCAAAGCCACGCATTCGAGGATGCCGTCAGACAGGCCGTAGGCATGGCCCTCGTGCATGGCGACGTTGGTGAACTTCGTCTTGAGCGTGGCCGGCTGCGCCCAGACCGTCGCAAACGCCGGGGTATCACCCGGTGTCATTTCGAACACGGCCGCCCCGAGCCCATAGCCCTTGGAGATGAAGAGCCGCCGGTCGTTGACGACTTGTGACTGCGAGCAAGTGGCATCGGAGTTGGAGTGGCCGGGCCAGTCAAAACTCCAGAGTTCCCGGCCGTCGTCGGGATCGTGTCCGGCAACGCTCGACTCGTTGACGGTGAGCACCACGTCACGGCCACCAAACGACACGCGCAAGGGCGAGACATAACTGATCTGCTGCTTGCCCCCCAGCCAACGCCGCACGCCGGTGCTGCGGTCGTAGGCCACGAGCGAGACGGCCCCGCCGTCTTTCAGCGGTCCGCCGCCAGGTACGATCACGAGCGACTCCGTGACCAGCGGCGAGCCCGCCCGACCCCAGGCCACCGCGGCGGCATGCCGCGCCGCATCGATGCCCAGATCGTCGAGAATGTTCTTCTTCCAGGCGACCTGACCTGTGGCGCCGTCGATCGCATGCAACCAGCCCGTGGCCCCCGTCGTGTACACGATCCCGGCGGCGATCGTGGGCGTTGAACGCGGCCCCACGCCGCCCAAAACCGTCTCGTGCCGCCCGGGCACCGACACGGTCCACACCACCTCTCCGGTCGGCACGCTCTGGCAGGAGATGATCTCGGCGTCGCCCCGCTGTTCGAGCGTCACCGCATGGTCGCCCGCGACCGCAAAGCCGCCCCAGCCGCCGCCGATCGGCCGCCGCCAGAGCTGCTTCGGCGGCCGTGATTCCCAATCGGGATCGAGGGCGGGCCCGGCGAGCGACGCCGAGCCATCGGGCCCGAGAAACCGGGGAAAGTCCTGCGGCGACTCAGACCACGCGGCCGACGCCGTGGCGGCGGGCGTCGATCCGGACGCCGGAAGGAGACGGTCGCGGGCTGGCGCCCAGCGGGCCACAAGCTGCGGCACGAGATCGCCTGAGACCCGCTCGATGCGAAAGACCGCGCAGGCCAGGCCGACGATCGCCACCAGGCCGAACCCCACGGCCTGCTTGAGCCGCGCCGAATAGCCGCTTTCAACGAGAAACCACACGAGCACCGACATCACTGCGGCGAAGGACAGAATCAGCGTGATGATGTTTCTGACGGCCGCATCGACGATCCCGCCGACCAGCGGCTCGAGCAGGCCCGTGCGAACCATGACCGTGGCGGCGGCGAGCGATGCCAGACCGACGAAGACCCGTCGTGGCGGCCAGAGGGGACGCGGCCTGGCCACGACATCGCGGGATGAACGCTGGCGGCGGCGCATGACACAGATTCCCGAGGCCCGACTCCGACGTCGGCGGGCGGGCCGATCGTCACGACGAAACGGCGGAAGTGTACCAGCCGCCCCTGAAAGAAGCCTGCCGACGCACCTCGTCGCTCGGCCGTGTTCCTTGTTGACCCACCGGGAGCCGACTACACTCGCGACGACGGAAAAACCCGCCTTCGCAGGACACGGCATGCTCACGACCGACGCTCCCGACCCGGCACGGTCGCAGACCGTCACGACAACGACAGGAGCCCCGACAGGAGCCCTCCGGCCCGGCCCCTCCACGACGGCCGTTCATGCCGGCGAAGCCCGCCAAAAGCCGGGCTTCTCGCTCACCGACCCGATCTTCGCGTCGAGCACCTACACGTTTCCCGACACGCAGTCGATCATCGACTTCATCGAGGAGAAGCAGCCCCGCGAAGAGTACGGCCGCTACGGCAACCCGGGCGAACGAGTCGTCGAAGACAAACTCGCGGCCCTCGAAGGGGGCGAGTCGGCGGCTCTCTTCTCCAGCGGCATGGCGGCGCTGGTCGGCCTTCTGATGGCGCACCTCAACGCGGGTGACGAGGTCGTATTCTTCGACGAGTGCTACCAC
>JBPCTA010000517.1:0-4169 GCA_051006595.1 Pirellulales bacterium | reverse complement strand
GCTGACGACGGCTCCCTGTCACCCGCGGCGATCCCCTTCCCCGACATCTTCCGAGGTCTCGCATGCTCTCTTGCTGCCGTCACCCTCTGCGACTGTTCCTGCTCGCCCTCGGCTGTGGCCTCTCGGCAGTCGGAGCCCACGCCCAGTGGGGAGGGATGGGCTTCAACCGCGGCGGGTATGCCTCGACCGCCGGGCAGGCCGCCGCCTACGGGATGTCGGAAGTCATGCGGGCGCAGGGCTATCAAAACCTGCAAAACTCTGAAGCCGCCAAGAACTGGGAAGACGCCAAGACGCAGGAAATCCAGAACCGTCTCCGCTGGACCGAAACCTACTTCGAGATGCGGAAGGACAACCGCGAGAGCCGGGCCGAAGAGGCCGGCCCTCGGGTTACGCAGGAGCAGGCGATCCGGATGGCCAAGATGGCGGCCCCGCCGCGGCTCGGCTCCACGCAACTCGACCCTGTGACCGGCCACATCTCCTATCCGATGATCCTGACCGACGACGGCTACACCACGTATCGCAACCGTCTCGACACGCTCTTCGCCCATCGGGCGGCCTCGGGCGGCAGCATTCAGTATTCCGACTATCAGGCGATCCAGCAGACGGTGACGCAGTTCGTGGACGCGCTCAAGGAGCGGGTCAAGGAGTACGCCGCGGGCGACTACGGCCGAGCCCGCACGTTTCTCGACAGCCTCGCCCGCGAAGCAGCGATGCCGTCGGGCTGATGCGCGACCCCACGCCTCACGGCGTTGGGCTTCTTCGAGACGCACCAGCCCTCGCCCGGCGGAGCAGCGGGAGGGCGGCGAGCCGCACGACGCTCGAAGCCACGAACACCGCCCAGTAGGCTTCCCGCGTCTCGCCCAGCGACCGGAGCAGCAGGCCGCCACAGGCGGCCCCGGCCACGGTGGCCACGGCGATGCCGAGGTTGTAGACCGTCACCACACCGGCCCGCTCGCGTTCGCCGACGGCGTCGAAGAAGAGCAACGTGACGGCGAGTTCGTAGGCGGCCCAGCAGGCTCCGGCGACCACCTGCACGCAGACGAGATAGGCCACATGACCCGATGGCATCCAGAGGAGCGCCAGCGGGGTAATGGCCAAGGCCGCCAGCCACAGCAGCCGCAGCGAGCCCACTTGCGAGGCGAATCGGCCGATGGTGGGCAGCAGGAGTGCCTTCGAAAGAAAGCTCGTGGCGAACACGAGCATGAATGCGTGATAGGAGAAGCCGAGTTCACGAAGCATGAAGGGCGTGAAGTACGGGGCGCTGAACTGCGCGCCAAACACAAAGCAGCACAGGAACGTGACCAGCGTCGATGATGGGCTTCGGGCCAGGTCGTGCAGGGCAGTGGTCAGGCGGCCGAGGGGTGATGGCGCCTCCGTCGAAACGATCTCGGGGGAGGTCACACGCTGCGGTTCCCGACAGGCCCAGAGGCTGATGGTCGAGAACACTCGGGCCAAGCCCGCCAGCGCAAACACGATCGCGAATGCGGGCAGGAGCGCCGACCGCCACTCCCCCCACTGCAGCACGAGCGCGCTGACGACAAACCCAAAAAACACACCGAACTGCGCCAGCCGATTGCGGTGAGCGAAGTAGGGGGTTCGCATCCGCTCCGGAACGAGGGTCGCCATCCAGGCAGTCCAGGCCGGCGCCGATGCCATGCCGGCCGACCAGTAGGCGGCCGCCGCCGCGAGCAACTCCCAGAGCGTCGCATGGCCCCGGATCGCCCACCACACCAGCGGAATGAAACACAACGACTGCACTGCCGTGCAGGCGACCACCCAGCGGCGGTTGCTCCCGATGCGGGCCACGGCCAACGGCGCAGCGAGTTGCACCACGGCGCCGGCGAGAATGGGGAGGCTCGCCACCATGCCCGAGGCCACCGGCCCGAGGCCGAGGGCCAGGGCGAACGCGGGCAGATAGGTCTCGCCGCAGCCCACCATCACACTGAAGGCCATCGCGTCGATCGTGGAGACGAGCAGGTCCCGACGCAGGCTGTCGCGAGGCGGAAACAACGACGACGGCCAGGAAGACAACAAGGGCTGGATCAAGGGAGGGGTGTGAGTTCGGGCGCCGGTGGAAACCTCTCTGACTATACTGCCGGCACGGTTTGGCACAGGCGGGCCTTCGTGGCCCTCCCCCATCCCGATCACCACATTGCATCGAAGGAACAGCGATATGACGGCCTTGGTCACGGGCGGCACCGGTTTCGTGGGGCCGAGACTGCTGCGGATGCTGGACCAGCCGACGGTCGTCACCCGAAATCCCGATCGTGCCCGGCAGTCGATCGGTCATCTCGCCGGCCGGATCATTCGCTGGGACCCGCGGGAAGGGCCGCCTCCGGCGGAAGCCTTCGAGGGCGTTGATGCCGTGTTTCACCTTGCCGGCGAATCGGTGGCCGAAGGCCGCTGGACAGCCGCGCAGAAGGCAAAGATTCGTGACAGCCGGGTGATCGGCACCCGCCATCTCGTGCAGGGGATCGTGCAGGCGGCGCGGAAGCCTGCGGTCCTCGTCTCCGCCTCGGCGGTCGGCTATTACGGTGATCGCGGCGACGAGGAACTCACGGAGTCGGCGGCGCCGGCGCACGACTTCCTGGCCGACGTCTGCATCGACTGGGAGAAGGAGGCGCTTGCCGCTGGTGAGGCTGGCGTGCGGGTGGTGACCGCCCGCACCGGCATCGTGCTGGGCTCGGGCGGCGGCGCGCTGGCCAAGATGCTCACGCCCTTCAAGCTCGGCGCGGGAGGACCGCTGGGCAGCGGCCGCCAGTGGATGCCGTGGGTGCATGTTTCCGATCTCGCGCGGCTGTACATGCACGCGGCGGAGACGGCGTCGATTCGCGGACCGATGAACGCGGTGGCTCCGAATCCGGTCCGCAATAGCGAGTTCACCAAGGCGCTTGGCCGCCAGCTGCATCGGCCCGCCTTCATGCCCGCCCCCTACCTTGGCCTCCGGCTGGTGTTCGGCGAGTTCGCGAAGGTGCTCTTCGCATCCCAGCGGGTGATCCCGAAGGTGGCGACCGACACGGGCTTCGTCTTCCAGTATCCCGATCTCGCGGCGGCGCTCCGGGAAATCCTGGCCCCGGCGGCAGCCTGAGGCTCAGGTCGCAACAGCCCGCGTGAGCCGGTCGCGGACGGCGTTCCAAGCCTCCCCGGCGGGCGGGGCATCGACGATGATCCGATCGAGGCCCCGCTGGTCGAGCGCCCGAAGCGTGGCATAGAGCCGGCTCGCATAGCCCTCTGGATCGACAGGCATCGGGACCACGAGAATGTCTCGCGACGCCGCCACATTGCGGACCTCGGGATCGTCGCCGCGCAGGGTCATCCAACCGATGCGGCGGCCGTCGCGGAGCAGTTCCGCGGCCCGGGCGGCTGCGTCGGCGGGCATCTCGAGACGCGTTTGCGGCGCGTAGTGGCGGCGCTCTTGGCCGGGCGACCGCGCTGCACCGGCCGGCATGGCTTCCGCGCTCCCTGTCGCTTCGTCCGCCGGCCCTGCAACGGGCCCGCCCACGGCTTCCTCGAGCCGCGCTCGGGAGAGCGGTCCCGGCCGGAGAATCCGCGGCGGCGAGACGGTGCAATCGACCACGGTCGACTCGATCCCGTGGCCACAAGGGCCCCCGTCGAGAATAAGTTCGATGCGGTGCCCCAGACTTTCAAGCACATGATGCGCGGTCGTCGGCGACACCGCCTCTGAGCGGTTGGCGCTCGGGGCCGCCAGCGGCGTCCCCGCCTTGGCGATCAGCCGGCGGGCGAGGCGATGATCGGGGCAGCGGAGGGCGACGGTGCTGCCTCCGGCCGTGACGATGTCGGGAATCCGTGGCCCGCGTGGCACGACGACCGTCACCGGCCCGGGCCAGAGCCGAGTCGCAATCGCCTCCGCCGCCGCGGGCCAGCCGCCGGCCAGCGATCGCGCCATCGCGACATCGGCCACGTGCACAATCAGCGGGTTCGACGCCGGCCGGCCTTTCGCGCGGAAAATGCCCGCCACTGCCTCCTCGTCGAGGGCATCGGCCGCCAGCCCGTAGACCGTCTCCGTGGGAATCGCCACGAGGCCGCCGGCGGCGAGTACCTGTGCGGCCCGCGTGAGAGCCTCCTCGGTGCGGGCCGGCGGTGCCGCCAGTCCGGCGGGCCAGGGCACGGGCAGAATGTCGGGAAGCGGGCGGGGCATGGCCACAGGT
>JBPCTA010000516.1:0-2703 GCA_051006595.1 Pirellulales bacterium | reverse complement strand
GGATGGGCGCAGCGAACGTCCGGCGACGGGGCATGGGCATTCCCGAGCCGCGCAGCAGGGCAGCCCGCGGCCTCACGGCCGGTCGGCTTGCACGGGCCGGCTCACCTCCGCGGCGTGAGCCGATAGAGAAACGCCTCGATGGCCGTGTAGCCGTCGCCGTCGGCATCGACCGCGGCATCTGCCGCGTCATGGGGATCGAGTCCGTGGGACTTCTCATAGTGGTCAGGCATGCCATCGCTGTCGGCATCGGCATGGGGTGTGCCCGCGTATTCCGGATAGCCGCCCACCTGGACCGGATCGGTGATGAAGCCCAGCGGCACCAGCCGCACCAGTTCTTCCACCCGTTCCGCGGTATAGCCAACCCGATCAAGCTTGTCGAAGAGATCGGCCTCGGGCTGCGGCGGGCCGACATCGCCCGTCCGCACCGTCCGCACGATCCGCTCGTCGATCGCGTCGCGGCGCGGCAAGGTGGCGCCAGCGTTTGCCTGCACGTGCTCGTAGGCGTCTTTCGCAGAATGGATCGTCATGGGGGCCATCGGAAAGGGCTCGGCCATCCGGCTCTTCTCGATATAGCGCCGGTTGTAGGCCTCGAGATCCTCGCCGCGAATGTCCTCGGCGTCGGCAAACTGCACGCCCCCCGCCCAGTTGTCGGCCGTGACGGCGTCGTTGCCCTCGACGACATTGCCGGCGACGTGGAACTTGCCAAACTCCTTCTCGGCGGGAGGCTTCGTCCGCGATTCGGCCTTGAGGATCCGGTGGCCGATGGGGCGGTCCACCGGCGTGCCGGGGCCGGGCTTGAAGTAGTTGTTGATGGAGTTGACGCGACTGGTGCCGTCCCCGCCGTCGGTGGTGCGATGCCGCCAGTTGAAGATCACGTTGTTGACGTAGTTGAAATCTCCCCCCATGCCCATGCTCGGATTGCGGCCGGTGTTGTTGGCCCAGAGGTTTCGCATGAACGTGCAGTTGGTGCCGCCGATCGTCGAACCGAAGGCGTGGTGGAAGGTATTGAGCCCCTCGGAGAAGATGCTTTCCTGGATCGTGATGTTGACGGTGGGGAGTTTCAGATCCTTGGAGCCGTCCGGCGGATGATACATGTGGCGATACATGCTCATGTTCTCGTCGAGCCCCCAGCTCGCCGAGACGTGGTCGATCATGACGTTGCCGATCGGATTGCCGCCGATGGAGTCGTTGCGATCGCCCACGTCGGTGGCTCCGCGGCGGAATCGCATGTGGCGGATGACCACATCATGAGTGTCAAGCTCGACGGTGTTGCCGGCGATGCACACGCCGTCGCCGGGAGCGGAACTGCCGTCGATCGTGATGTAGGGAGCGCGAATGCGGATCCGATCCTTCAGTCGGATGATGCCCGCCACGTTGAACACGACGATCCTGGGACCGCCCGCCTCGCAGGCCTCGCGGAACGTGCCCGGGCCGGAGTCGTCAAGACTGGTCACGACCATCACCCTTCCGCCGCGACCGCCGAAGCTGTGCCGGCCCGCCCCCTCGGCACCGGGAAACGCCGGAATCGATGCCTGCGGCAGTTGATCGGGCCGCGACACTCCCTGAAGGAACGGCTTGCCCTTCGCCGCCCAGGCCTCGATCTCGGGCAGCGCCCGGGCGAAGGCCTCGTCGGAGCGGCGATCGGCGGCAGCCTTTTCCGCCTCGGAGCGGATCCGAACGTCCTCGGGGATCTTCGGATACTGGCCATGGGCCACTTCCGCGACCGCCGCCGTCAGCAGGCACACGACCAGCCACGCGACCTGACACGGACGATTCGTCACGACTCGGTTCAACATGCTCATGGAGACTCCGGTTCGGTGGTTGCCTCACGGGGCGCGGCGGCCTTCCTGCGGTCCTGCCAGCCACGCTCCTCCTGCTTCAGATCGTAGCCCTGCTGGCTCAGAAAGTTGTTGATTCGTCCCTTGTACTTGCCAAACACCGCATGCTTGGCCTCGGCACTGCCCTCGCTGATCGCCACCTCACGAGCCTCGACGAGCCAGTCCCGGATCCGCGTTTTCTGCTCGTCCGTCAGCGTCGGGATCATGTCGTGATAGGCACGCTCGGTGACATTAAGCACGTTGAATGTGAGGCCGTCCATGACCGCTGCCACGTGCTCAGGGGAAAGATCGGCGGCCAAACGATCGAGAAACGCTGTGCGCAGGCTGGCGAGTTCCGCATCCAATGCCGTCAGTTTCTCCTTGGCAGCAGCCTCCTGGCTGGAGCGCAACGAGGTGCGATCGGCGGCGTGCGCGTCGTGCCAGGAACTGACCGACCGATAGAAATCGAGCAGCGCTTCGCGGACGCGGTCTCGGGAGGCCGCCTCGGCAAGATCAAGCTTCGCCAGGATCTTGTCGGCCCGGCCGGCGATCACCTGCTCGTAATCGGAAGCGACTGGGGCCGAGTTACCCGCACCGCCGGCTGAGACCTCCAGGCTGAGACCCGCCAAGAGTCCCCCCAAGAGACACGCGGCCGCCCACAGAAAGCATCGAGGCCGACGACGAGATCTCGCGCCCATGTTCATCCTTTCACCGTCTCATGGATGCAAACCCGAAATCATGCCCGCCGGCGCTACCGCATCGGCAGCACCAGCCTGACGCGACGAACGCGGCCTTTGCCTCCATAACGTCCACTCGAGAAAGGAGCGTGCACGCGAAGCGGCACACCACCGACGACGTCAGATCTTGAAAGGGGGGAGGACTTATC